>JBJTQD010000312.1:0-8611 GCA_046075445.1 Planctomycetota bacterium | reverse complement strand
CCAGTTCGTTCCAAGCCTCGGAGTCGCGTCCCAGCAACTTATTTATCAGGTCGCGGTCATCGAGCCGGGAATAAGCTCCCAACTCAATTCCGGAATCCGATCCAGTTGTCTGCACTCTGGCCGTTCCTTTGACAGTTTTGGGCTTTTCAGAACCTCTCGGCGACTTCCCAGCAAATCAGGAATACGCCGAACCGGACTGGGGAAAGGACTTAGTTGAAGAAGGGTCAAACAGGATTTCATTCCCCCTTCGACCATGACTCCATTTTATCCGTCTCCCGCCAAATACCATCAAAATAAAGCTCGACACTCGAGTTTTTATGTGGCTACGAACAAATCGATCCAAACATCGGCCGCCTGCTTCTCAGAAAACCGCGAAATTCGAGCCTCTTACCCGAAATCGCGTCTGCGGCCCGGGGGAAAGCCTCGCTTCATCGCGGTGTTCAAGAAAGCGAGCGATTCACAGCCCATTCAGTGCAGAACGGCAGGCAAGTCGTGCGTACAAAATAAAGCAGTCCCCACCCCGTTTTATTCGGCGCAACCGTCATCAGCCGACTTCGCATGAATTCAAAGGTCTCCCAGTGGTTAAGGTGTGCCGGAATTGCGGCCGCCAAATTTCAATCGCCACTCCGATTCAGGCCCACTCAGCGCGATTTGCAGCCTAGATTTTGGGAAATCTAAACTGATCGGAACCTCAACGATGAACACCCCCCAAACCAACTACCCCGAAATCGAAGCCTCAGACGATCGATTGAACGGCCTGCTCGCTAGACTGCAGAGTTTGGGCGTTCCCGTTGCGAACAGCGCACTTTCTGACCTTGCAGCTAGCGAGATGGGTAACGCTGAATCGCCTGCGACAGGTGAAGAGGCTTTCGCTCCTGTTGCTCCTAAAAAGCTGGAAGAAGCGGGCCTCACGGAAGCTCTGGTTGAGGAACTCGCACTCAAATACATGCTGGCAACTGGCGAGGTTTCCATCCGCCAAGTGTCTGAACAATTGAAGCTGCAGTTCTCGATTTGCGAGCAGCTGATTTACAAATTAAAAACGGATCAATTGATCGCCTTTGTAAACCAAGCTCAGATCGGAGACTTTTTCTGCCGACTCTCGGAAGCGGGAAGAGACCGCGCTCGTCGACTGTCCGATGCCTGCTCCTATTTTGGATCGGCCCCAGTCTCATTCAATGAATACGTCCGGAGTGTAAAAGCTCAAACTATCACCGCGCAAAATCCCTCGCTTTACGATTTACAACTGGCATTCGCCGACTTGCAGATCTCGAGGGACATGCTGCTGCGGCTCGGCCCAGCAATCAACAGCGGACGCGGCATGTTTCTCTTCGGCAATCCCGGAAATGGAAAGACCAGTATCGGTGAACGAGTCACCGCCGCCTTCGGCGAGACCATTTGGATCCCGCGCGCTATCTTTGTCGATAACGACATTATTCGCGTCTTTGACCCCATGAATCACCATGAGGTTCCACTCACGAAAGAAGAGCGACGGCCAGCCAACCTGCTGAACAACGACAGCATCGATCAACGCTGGGTCCGAATCAAAAGACCGACGATTGTCGTAGGCGGCGAATTGCGGATGGAGCATCTTGAGATTCAGAACAATCCGTCTTCAGGTACTTCCGAAGCTCCTGTCCAGATGAAAAGCAACAACGGTGTTTTGCTCATCGACGACTTTGGACGTCAGAAAATCTCCGTTGTCGATTTGCTCAATCGCTGGATTGTCCCTTTGGACCGGCGTCACGATTACCTCACCACCACGAGCGGTAAAAAAATACAGGTCCCCTTCGACCAATTGGTCATCTTTTCCACCAACCTCGAACCGCGTGACCTAGTTGACGACGCCTTCCTGCGGCGTATCCCCTACAAGATCGAAGTGCCTGACCCCAAGCACAGCGAGTTCCTCTCACTCTTCGAAATCATGTGCGGACGGATGCAATGCCCATGGAACCGGGAGATGGTCGATTACCTGATCGAAAAGCACTACCTCCCGGCACAACGCCCGTTTCGAAATTGCCATCCGCGTGACATTCTGCTTCAGGTAAAGAATTACTGCTCATTTATGGGCGAACCTTACAACATGACCCGCGAGAACCTCGACTGGGCGGTTGAGAGCTACTTCTCGGTCATGTAACGTTCAGGCGACTCAGGTTTCTTGCAAAGACCAGCAAACAGTCCTGAATCCGTTGGTCGCCTCAAAGTTGGAAAAGCTCCAAATCACCACCGCGCACGAAAAAGCCCGACATCGCTGCCGGGCTTTATGCTTTCACTAAACGAACACTTCGCGGGTCGGTTTAGTACATGTCGTGGTCGCCACCGCCGTGGCCCTTCTTGCTGTCCTTAGGCAACTCGGCAACCAATGCATCGCTAGTCAAAAGCAGAATCGAGACGGACGCAGCATTCGCCAATGCGGTCTTGGTTACCTTGGTCGGGTCGATGACACCTGCCTTGACCAAATCCTCGTAAGTGTTGGTCAATGCATTATAGCCATGTTTGCCTTCGAGGACTCGCTCGCAAACGATGCCGCCGTCTTGCCCGGCGTTCTGTGCAATCATGGTCAGCGGAGCGCGGCAGGCTCGAATCACGATATTGAAACCTGTGATTTCGTCATCGCTCATTCCTTCGGCTGGCTTGACGTCGCCCGAGCATCGCAACAATGCGACTCCGCCGCCAGGAAGAATACCGTCTTCGACGGCTGCACGAGTAGCGTGCAGGGCGTCTTCAACGCGGGCCTTCTTCTCCTTCATCTCGCTTTCGGTCGCTGCGCCTACGTTGACCTTGGCAACACCGCCAGCCAATTTCGCCAGACGCTCTTCCAGCTTTTCCTTGTCGTAGTCGCTGGTGGTCACGTCGATTTCGCGACGGATTGCATCGATTCGAGCCTTGATTTCTGAGCTCTTTCCGGCACCTTCGATAACCGTGGTGTTATCCTTGTCGACGATAATCTTCTTAGCTCGACCGAGGTCGCTGAGCGTCAGGTTCTCCAGCTTCTTGCCGAGTGCTTCGAAAATTGCCTGTCCGCCGGTCAGAATCGCGATGTCTTCCAGCAGAGCCTTGCGACGATCGCCGTAACCAGGAGCCTTGACGGCACATATGTTCAGCGTGCCACGCAGGCGGTTGATTACCAAAGTCGTCAGAGCCTCACCCTCGACATCTTCAGCGATGATCAGCAGTGGCTTGCCTTGCTGAACAACCTTCTCGAGAACGGGCACCAAATCCTTGATGTTGGTTAGCTTCTTCTCGAAGACCAAAATGTAAGCGTCTTCCAGAACGCATTCCATCGCACCCGGATTGGTAACGAAGTAAGGCGACAGGTAGCCGCGGTCGAATTGCATACCTTCGACCCATTCGACTTCGGTTTGCAAGCTACGGCCTTCGTCGACAGTGATCACACCGTCTTTACCAACCTTTTCCATGGCGTCAGACAGCAAAGAGCCGATTTCACGGTCGTTGTTGGCGGCGACAGTAGCGACATTGGCCATATCGTCTTTGTTCTTAATCTTGATCGACATCCGATTCAGCTTTTCGGTAATCGCGGCAACAGCCTTTTCGATACCTTGCTTCATCTGAATTGGGTTAACGCCGGCGGTTACAGCCTTCAAACCCTCGTTGAAAATCGCCTCGGCTAGGACGGTCGCGGTCGTCGTTCCGTCGCCAGCTACATCGCTGGTCTTGCTGGCAACTTCGCGAACCATTTGAGCGCCCATGTTTTCATAGACGTCTTCGAGTTCGATCTCCTTGGCAACGCTCACGCCGTCCTTGGTAACGGTGGGCGAACCAAAACTCTTCTGCAAAATCACATTGCGTCCCTTGGGACCAAGCGTCACCTTCACGGCGCGAGCCAGTTTGGAAACGCCGCGGCGAATCGCCTCGCGAGCCTCTTGTTCGAATGCAATCATCTTGGCCATGAGTCTATGCTCCTAAAAGTTCTTTTACTTTGAAATTATCTTCAGTTGTATTGTCGCGTCCGGACCCGAAATTCAGCCCGACAAGCCAGTGATTCAGCCTGAGAAGCGAAGTCCGGGCGGGACTGTCTTAGTTTCTTTTGATCGTCCTTGGTTCGCTTTGCTCTGCCCGATATGTCAGACCTCGTCGTAGGAGCAGTCGTTAAACTGCCGCTCTATAGACTGCAGCTTCAGTCTCAACAATCAATCGCAAAGCCATCAATCGCTTAGCCGATGACTGCGAGAACGTCCTCTTCTCGCATCAAAAGCAACTCATCATCACCCAGCTTGATTTCGTCTGGGCCGTAGGTTGTGAAGAGGATCTTGTCGCCAGGTTTCACCTGCAAGGGCGAACGCGAACCGTCCTTCAAAAGCCGCCCCTCGCCAACGCTGATCACAACGCCACGAGAAGGCTTCTCGCGTGCGGCGTCCGGAAGAAAAATCCCCCCTGCAGTCGTTTGTTCCGATTGCTCGCGACGGGCAACAAGTCGGTCTCCCAGAGGTTGAAGTTTGGTAGCCGATTTGGCTCGCTTGGTAGCGGTGGCCGACATAAACAAGACTCCTTTTTCTTTGGCTTGACTTTTAGCGGTGCGTTTTCACCGGGAAAACTCAATGTGCGAAAACAGCAGGTTCATCAAACTCGGAACTCGAATTAGGTTGCCTTCGAACTCCGAAGGCCGGCAAACGAATGCTTGCCCAACGTCGTTCCGCGGGCCGGTTTGGCCCAAAAGCCGACGAAACTGCCAAAAATGCGTTTACGAAAACGCGTAACGGGGACAAAAGGCAAGTCGCGCGCCAGAACAACGAAAACTCTGAAAAATCTTGCCCTCATCGGCGATTCGACCCGGTTTTGGCGGATTTCACCCCCGACCAATCAATTCATTCCTTGCCAGTGAAGCCCCTGAGATGAGCTGGCCGGAATTGTGAACACAGATTCTGTGCCAATTTGACAGGCTGACCAAAGAGCGTGCCGCTAGGCGACGGATGCGGGTCGCCCGGACCGAAAGCTATCCGGTAATCAGCTTAGAGAATTAGGCAGCTGTCGGCCCACCCGCAGGGGCGGCTGCTCTTTGAACTGGGTCGGGAAACCACCCCGGAATTCACCCTGACGAGCGGTTCGAATGACGAAATTGTCCCCAGTATACCGATCGAGCGATAAACCGATTGTTCGGATTGAATCGAACGCCCGCACGTTGACTTACCGGTTTTCCATCGCATTGGGTTGCTCTGAGAGAAAACAGAATGACAATGAAAAGAATCGCCAGAGAAAGTCGCTGTTTATCGCAGTCGGCTGACTATAATTTTCCGACCCGCGGCTTTGGCATTGCGATGCCGATCCGCTGGGGTTAACGAAGCGTCTCGCTACGGAATAGCCTGCCCGGGCATACCCTGCCCGCGGGGGCAATATCCTGCCCGCAAGGGAAGCTTTTGAAGCGCATCGAATCGGGTATAACATCACGCCAGCTTTTCCATTCAGTCCCGGCCTGAATTTAAAGCGTATTGAGTTTCAACGCCGCTCGTCGGAAAAAACCGTCGAGGATATTTTTCGAGGAGAGCCGTTCGGATGACCATTAAAGTTGGCTGCGGGAAATGCAATTCTAGTTTTGCTGTCCGCGATGATTTCGCCGGCAAGGCAGTAAAGTGCCCGAAGTGCAAGTCGCCAATGCAGGTCCCCGCTGCCACAAAACCCGCAGCCGCCGGCAAGGCCCCAGCAGTCGCCGGGAAGACCGCTGCGGGAACTCCCGGTTCAGGCCGAAAGTTCAACCCGCTGCTGGACTTGCTGGACGAGGCGGGAGTTGAAGCCAAGAGCCGGGGTCGCTCGTGCCCGATGTGCGCCGCAGAAATGGCGCCCAACGCCATCATCTGCATCCAATGCGGCTTCAACAGCGCCACTGGCGAGCGATTGGAAACCGCCGTGCTCGTGGATGACGACGACCTAGGCAAGGAACAAACTGACGCCGAAAAATTAATCGCTAAGGCCGAAAGAGAAATCGATGAAATGCCCGTGTCCTCTTTCGGGCAGGATTTCGGAGAGGGCAAAGAATCCTACCTGATCGCCACCGTAGCGATGATTTGCATGACGGCCTTCGTCGCTCTCGGCGTGGGCATCATCCTGTTCATGGATAACATCATCGATTATTTCGAAATCAGTCCCGAAGCGATCAGCCTCGGCGCTGCCATCGTGATTGCGATCGGCTGCATCGCCTACATCACAATCATCGCCTTTAAAGCAAGCCCGGGGCACGGTATCGCCTGCCTGGCATCGTGTGGGCTCTACTGCGTCCTGTTTGGATTCATGCAAGGCAAGGGATTGATCATCCCGACAATCCTGCTTTTGGTCTCAGCATTCGTCGGCTTGATCTCCGGCCTATTCCTCTCGTTTGGCGTTGGCAAAGACGCTCTCGACACAATGCTCTGGAGCGTGCCTCCCAGCTTGTACTTAGGTTAAACCGCTTGTATCCAGGTTAGACCTTTGTGCCTAGTTCAAACCGTTTCAAGTCTGATGACGAATTAACGCCGATTTCCCTCGGGGAAAAACTGCGAGGCCGCAATCTCTGCATGCTCGTGGGCCACTCGCGTTGCCCAGACTCCGACCTCAGGGCAATCTTGAGCACAGAAGCCGATCGCCCGTTACGACTTGCAACTAGCGTTTGACTGCTTCACGTTTGTTACCGGCAACCGCGCGATTGGTGGCATTGAGAATCGCTTTGATCGTCGCTTCGAGGCTGTCCATCGCCACCGCTTGACCCCGGTACTCATGCCCTTGGTGCTCGACTTCGATGGAAGCCTCCGCCGACGCATTGATCCCGATCGTCGTTGCCTTGATCGAAAATTCCTTGCAGTTCAAAGTCACGCCTGTAATTTTCTCGATCGCGCCAAAAGCGGCATCTACCGGGCCATCTCCGATCACAGAATCAGCCGTCTCGCGAAGGCCTCCCTTTTGGAGAGTCACTGTGACATGAGGCCGATTCCCGCAGCGCAAATTCGCCGTGTAATCGACGAGGCTCCACTCTTCTTCCCCTGTCTCGGGAAGTTGCTGCTCGATTAAACCTACGATGTCGCTGTCGGAAACTTCTTTTTTCCGGTCAGCCAACAGCTTGAATTCGTTGAAGATAGCCAACACTTCTTCGGCATTCAGCTCGTAGCCGAGTGAGCGGATGCGGTCCGCCAAAGCAGCTCGTCCACTGTGCTTACCCAAGACCAGATCCGTCTTCTGCAACCCAACGTCTTCGGGCCGCATGATTTCGTAAGTTCTCGGCTCTTTCAGCATTCCATCTTGGTGGATCCCTGACTCGTGGGCAAAAGCGTTGCGCCCGACGATTGCCTTATTCCGCTGCACCTGCAAGCCAGTAAGCTTGCAAAGCAGTCGGCTGGTCGGAACCAGCAATTGACTGTTGATTCTCGTATCGCAATGGTAGTAGTCACTTCGCACCCGCATCGCCATCACGACCTCTTCGAGAGCGCAATTACCGGCTCGTTCCCCGATTCCATTGATCGTGCATTCAATCTGCCCTGCCCCGTTTTCTACGGCGGCCAAGCTGTTGGCCACTGCGAGCCCAAGGTCGTTATGGCAGTGAATCGCGATAACTGCTTTGTCGATATTGGGAACGCGATTGACCAGTTGGCGAATCACGTTGCCCATGTGAGTTGGAGTCGCGTAGCCAACGGTGTCGGGAATATTGACCGTAGTCGCCCCCTCGCGAATGACGGCTTCAACCACTTGGCAAAGGAAGTCGATTTCGGTCCGAGCGGCGTCTTCCGGGGAGAATTCAATGTTGGGGCAGTAGCCCCGAGCCCGTCGCACTCCGGCGATCGCCCGCTCGATGATCTGGTCCGGCGTCATCTTGAGCTTGAACTCGCGATGAATCGCACTGGTTGCCAAAAAGACGTGGATTCTCGGATTGCTGGCAGAACGGAGGGCATCCCAAGCTCGGTCGATATCGGCATCGTTGCAGCGGGCTAAACCGCAAATCTCGGGACCGCGAACTTGGTTGGCAATTTCTCTGACCGACTCGAAGTCGCCGGGCGAAGCGATCGGAAAACCAGCTTCGATGATATCCACACCTAGTTCAGCCAAGGCGTGGGCGAACTCGAGTTTCTCCTCGAGGTTCATACTGGCTCCGGGGGATTGCTCGCCATCCCGGAGTGTGGTGTCGAAAATCTTGATTAGTCGCTTGTCGCTCATGGTAACGATCACCGTCTCGAGTTTGGGTGAAAGGACTGCCGTCCGCCTCAATTACGGATGATGCGGCCAGTATTTTCCCGCAGAAAGAATTATGCCGAATCCTGCGGTAATGGATACCCCACCCATTCCGGAAGGCCCGATTCCCCGTCTCGCTCGAAATCTGCGACGGTGGCGTTAATTCTCGCGGCGACCTGCTTAGATACACCAACCTTACACCAAAGCCCGCTACCCGAAGTCCACTTACCCAGCAAAGTCAACGCCCCGCCAACAACTGAGAGCCTGAGCTTTTGCCTTGACGGCCCTTCAAATCCTGCGATAATCCAACCGAAACAGTCCTGCCCCCATCGTCTAGTGGCCTAGGACTCCGGGTTCTCAGTCCGGCAACAGGGGTTCGAGTCCCCTTGGGGGTATCAAGTTTTCCACCAATAAAGCGGGAAAGTAGCTTTTCCCGCTTTTTTGTTGCGCTGGTTGCGCCTCGTTT
>JBJTQD010000311.1:0-6618 GCA_046075445.1 Planctomycetota bacterium | reverse complement strand
CTCCTCTCTCTCGCGCTGCTGAACCGGGGGCTGGCGCGAAGCCCGGCTGACTGGGCGTTCCGTTTATTCCGGCAGAGACCGTTGCGACACAAATTCACCCCTCCGGCAGGGTGCCACCGGCCTTTTTCCCCTAGGTTTCGCCTCTCCTTTCCTCAAAGGGTTGTTATCATGTAACTTCCCGCCTTCAATCGGGGTGCGAAGTTTTTGAAACTTCTATCGAAATTTTCGGACTTCCAAACTGCGATTTACGCTTTTGAGAGTACCGAGATATTTCGTTTGAGTTTGGAAACGTTCAGCCTTTTTTGGCTGGGCTATCCCTCGCCCCCTTCCACCATTGATTCGCGACCCCCTCGCGTCAACTTGTCGGCAACTACCCGCTTTTTCAACTCCACGATTAGCGGCGCGGTTTTAAAAACGAGAGGCGGCTCTCCAGAGAGCACCGCATCCGAGCCTCTCTATCGACAACAGTTGGTATTCCTCAAACTGCTGGAAAGGGCGGGCAGAACGACCCGATTAATAAAGTGTCAAAGCGTCTTCGTGAAAAGAGTTGACTTATGTTGAACCGAATTCTATTTCGCATCTTCGGCGATGGATTCGAGAAAGACTGGTGGCTTGGTTTCATTCAACAGGTCCTCTCGATCCTTTTCGTACTATCTTTGCTGACCATCGCTGGGCTTTGGTTTCTGGGTGGCCAGACCTCCGAATACGAAGGTAAAATCAACATCGAGGCTCCCGCGGATACGATTTTCGCTCAACTGATTTCTTCGGAGAATCGTTCAAAATGGCAGAAGGAAGCGTCTTCGATTGTCCGCTTTCCGGAAAAACTCGAGGCCAAATCACAGATCAAGCTGCGGCTGAATTACGGTAGCCAAGTTGTTGATGCCAAAGATGAAGTAATGAGAATTGTCACCGACGAGTGGTACTCTTATCGCACCACGGCACCTCATTTGAGTCGCGTGACGGTGTTTAAAATCAAGCCCGCCCTCGACCCGGAGACCGATCTCCCAATCCCCAACACTTTGGAACTCTCCTGCCGTACGACCGAGCAAGCCGTTGACATGTCCCGCTTTTGGGCCGCAATTTCCAGACCCAACGTCAAATCGCGAGTTGATGCGGAACTGGCAATTATCAAGGAACAAGCCGAAGCAACCGCTCGCTCCAAATCAGCTGAATAGAGCCTGATTTCTGATACAATTCTCTTCGCGGGGCCGGCCTCGTTTAGCCCGTCCTCCGCGCTCAACCAGCCACGGTAAGAGGATTGTCTATGTCCACGCCCAGTGCGTCCACTCAGCCGCTGATTCTTGACGGCAAAGCAATCGGCAACGCGATCCAAGCGGAAATCAAACAACAGGTTGCCGACGTTGTCGCAAAGTACGGTCGACAACCAACTCTAGCGGTCGTTCTCGTCGGGGGCGATCCGGCCAGCCAAGTCTATGTGGCTCACAAAGAGAAGGGCTGCGCGAAAGTTGGCATGACCAGCCGCCGCCACCTGCTCCCCGAAACAACCACTACCGCTGAACTGCTCGCCCTCGTCCACCAACTCAACACCGACTCCAGCGTCACCGGCATCCTCGTGCAGTTGCCTCTACCCAAACAGATCGACGGAACGGCTGTGCTCGATGCAATCGATTGGCGGAAAGACGTCGACGCCTTTCACCCCACCAATGTCGGTCTGCTCTCCCAAGGCCGACCGCGATTTCTTCCCTGCACGCCGTTTGGGATCCTCCAAGTTCTCTATCGCTCTCAAATCAAAGTCGCCGGAAAACGAGTCGTCGTGATTGGCCGCAGCGATATCGTCGGCAAGCCAATCGCTTTGATGCTGGTCCAGCGCACCGGCCCCTTTGGCCCCGACTACGCCAACGCGACAGTCACGATCTGCCACAGCCAAACGCCCAACCTCAGCGAAGTGACCCGCGAAGGCGATATCCTCATTGCCGCCATCGGGCAACCGAAATTCGTCACGCCGGATATGGTCAAGCCCGGCGCGGTCGTCATTGATGTCGGAATCAATCGCCTCGAGAGTGGACTCGTCGGCGATGTCGACTACGAAAACCTTCTGCCGATTGTCTCGGCCATCACTCCTGTTCCCGGCGGGATCGGCCCGCTCACCGTCACGATGCTCCTCCACAACACCCTCTTGGCGGCCCGGCTACAGTGGGAAGCCTAACGTCAACTCGCTTGGCGCTCTTGAATCTGGTGTTGAAGTCGTTCTAGCAATCGGGGAGTGAGCAACGTGCAGCGAAACAAGCAGCGAGACCGCGCAGGCTGGTTACTCCGCCTGCTGTCCACCTGCTCGCTCTTGTTCTTCGCCTACGCCAACGTGGCGCCCGCCTTTTTGTTGGCACAAGAACAAGATTCCACAACCAACGCCCAGAAACCTTCCAAAGCGGACCTTGCGGAAGCTTACGAGACCCGGCCGCTCGTCCTGCTACCGGGACAATTCAGCGAAGAGGCGAAAAACAATCGCTACAAACTCGGACACTGGGCCACGGCCAACTTGCGAGTGACGGCGACCAAGTCAGACACCAGCGGCGAACTACACGCTTATCAGGTTGAGACCAACGGTATTCCCTCGCCCGTTCCCGGCACTCGTTTTCACGCCAACTCCACCCGGCCCGCCAGCTTGCCAAAAGGCCAACAGAAAAACCTTGAAGCGCTAGTCTTTCTCCCCAAGCGAACCGCAGAGGCCAAGACGTCTACAGTTCACGTCGACATCACCACCGCGGGCGGCAATCGCGTTGTCGATGCTAACGAACCGGTCTTGCTTCTCCGGCCCTACCAATATCATTTTCTTCTCCTGGTACGGAACAATGACGAGTATGGCTATGTAAAGTTTTTGAACTGCGTGCACCTCCCCACACAAGGCGTTTTTATCCCGCCACCGTTTTACTCGGTCGTCTACCCCTCGCCCGAACAGCCGATCCCGCTCTCGTCAAACGCGCTCGCTTGGACAACGATTGCCTACATTCTCTGGGACCAGATTTTGCCCGAGGAGGTCTCCGCCGAGCAGTCGCAAGCGCTCGTCGATTGGCTGCACTTCGGCGGCCAACTGATCATCAGCGGACCCAACTCCCTGGAAAAACTTCGCGGGTCGCCGCTCGAACAATATCTGCCTGCGACGGTCGGCGATGCGCGAAACTTGGTCGGTAAAGATTTTGAAAGCTTCAATCGCTACTGGTCCACTCCTCTACCGAATCGACCCGATTCACGACGCGAGTTGCTGATCCCGGAATCGGCTCCCATGCTCGGAGTGGAATTAAAGCTGACGGAGCGAGGATCGTTTCTTCCCGGCTGCGAGAACTTGGTTGCTGAGTCAGCCGTTGGCCGCGGCCGAATCGTGGTGACGGCGTTTCCACTCAGCGAAAAGCGTCTCCAAACCTGGACGGGCATCTCGAACTTCTTTAATGGCGCGCTTCTCCGCCGTCCCGCGCGGCGGTTCGACCGAACCGATGATTCCGAATTGAGCTTTCGCTGGCTCGATGACGAGACTTCGATTTTTGACCCGCTGCTGGCCAGCACCCTCCGGTTCACCAGCCGCGATCTGCCCACGCCCGGCACGCTCAACCCCAATCGATCGTCTCCCGTTCAAGCGGAGCCATTCAACCAATTTGACCCGTACAACCGCAGCAGTTTTTCCGAAGAGGACGAGGACCGAGTTGAGCCCAAATTTCTGCTTGCGAATGGACTTCGCAACCTCGCTGGCAATCCTTGGCATTACGGCGGTTACGAAGCCGATCCGCAGTCAGGCGTTGGCGGCTGGAATGACGAAGTTGGAATCGCCGCGGCGGCCCGGGAGAGCATTTCGCTGGCCGCAGGCATCACGCCACCCTCTTCGCAGTTTGTGCTGCGGATGCTCGGGCTCTATCTGCTCTGCCTCGTACCGCTGAACTGGCTCTTCTTTCGGCTTATCGGCAAAGTCGAATGGGCTTGGGCGGCCGCTCCACTCATCGCAATTGCTGGCGCGGTCACGATCATTCGGCTCGCTTCACTCGACATCGGCTTCGTCCGCAGCCAATCCCAAATCGGCTTGCTTGAAATCCCCGCCGGTTATCAGCGCGGTCACCTGACCGAATACACGGCCCTCTACACTTCGCTTTCGACCGAGTATCAAATCGCTTTCGATGACGCCACCGGCCTGGCTCTGCCGTTCGCTCCGAAAAGCCCAACAGGGGCCGAGCTCAATCAATCGCTCCGACCGGTTTACATCGAACGCACGCGAGGGAATCAGCTTCGCGACTTTTTGGTCCAGTCCAACTCGACCGGAATGCTGCACAATGAAAACCTGCTCGACCTCGGTGGTGCTTTGCAGTTGAGCGAGACCGCGGCCGAGGGAACCGAAACCAAGTGGGAGCTGAACAATCGCTCGCGGATCGCACTGCTCGGGGCCGGTGTGGTGTACCGAACGCCAGAAGGCAATTACCGGCGCTGCTGGCTGGGAGAACTCGCCGCCGGAAGTACAGCCCCGCTCAATTTCGAGGAAGTCTCCGAGCCGCTACTGTACAAACCTTGGCGGGAGGAAACCGAGTATCAAAGCGTCGACGAACGTTGCCGAAATTTTTGGGTCAGCCAATTCGGCAACAGGGGAGAGGTGGAACT
The DNA here is from genome assembly GCA_046075445.1 of Planctomycetota bacterium. Classification (GTDB taxonomy): domain Bacteria; phylum Planctomycetota; class Planctomycetia; order Pirellulales; family Pirellulaceae; genus BJ22. The sequence goes on along the minus strand of JBJTQD010000311.1, from coordinate 2,022 downwards.
TGCTCAGCTTTTGGAAATGCCCGAACTGAAGCCAAAAGCCAATCAAGTCGTTCAGTTTTTGGAACGCCTGCTACCGGGCAAGCAGATGACTTCCAATCTGCTTATCAGTTTCGACCAGTTCAAACGGGTTTACATCCAACTGTTTCGGGCGGTCGACAAGAATCGGCTCGGCCTCGGCGAGATCTTCACAACGCTAACCTCAAGCTTGCAGCTGGCGCCCGGGGAGATGCGGCTGATCGCTCGAACCAACGACGAAATTGGCCAGCATCAACTGACTCCCGCCGCGACGCAAACCTCGCGTTCCACAATCGTGCTGGCTCACCTGAAATCAGTCCCGTTTCCACTGGCTCAGTCCGATGCCAACGACTTGGTCGACTTCCTTGGCCAGAGCGATCTCGATCAGCTGCGTGAGAGCAAGGACGAAAACGAAGACGAGAAGGACAAGTAATGGTCGCCACTTGGTTTGATTCGCCGCCATCCACGCGCGGCGAGGCCCGCAACCGATTCCGTCGCGAGGTGCAGAATGATTGAAATCTCCGGATTCGGGAAAGACTACGGCGAGTTCACTGCGGTCGATTCGCTCACGCTGACAATCGGCAAGGGCGAGATGTTTGGGTTCATTGGGCCTAACGGGGCAGGCAAGAGCACCACAATCCGCTTTCTCGCGACGCTGCTGCGAGCCAGCCGTGGCGATGCGCTGGTCAATGGACATAGCGTCAGCCGCGATCCGATGGCCGTGCGTCGCAGCATCGGCTACATGCCCGACGACTTCGGTGTCTACGACGGCATGAAGGTTTGGGAGTTCCTCGACTTCTTCGCCGTCGCCTATCAGCTTTCCCGCACGCAGCGCAAACAAATCATCCCCGATGTGCTCGAGCTACTTGACTTGACACACAAAGCTTATGACTACGTCAACGGACTATCGCGCGGGATGAAGCAGCGGCTCTGCCTCGCCAAGACGCTGGTCCACGACCCGCCGGTGCTGATTCTCGACGAGCCCTCCAGCGGCCTGGATCCCCGAGCCCGGATTGAAGTCAAAGCGCTCCTGAAAGAGCTGCGGCGAATGGGGAAGACGATTCTAATTTCCAGCCACATCCTGACGGAACTCGCCGACTGCTGTACCTCCGTCGGGATCATCGAGCGCGGCAAGCTACTGCTGCACGGGCCAATCGACGAGGTCTATCGAAAGATTCACGGTAACCAGATCGTCGAGGCTCGGTTGGGCCGAAACATCGACGCGGGGCTGACGATCATCCGCAGCAATCCAGAAGTCCGCGATGTCCAAGTCGACGGCGAACAGATCACGATCGAGTTCAGCACCCCGCAGCACGACTCCGCCTCGCTGCTCAAGCAACTAGTCCTCGCCGATGTCGAGGTGCGCAGCTTCGCGGAAAAAGAGCCGACGCTCGAAGACGTCTTCATGCTCGTGACCAAGGGGTTGGTGACGTAGGGGAGGAGAGAAGAAGGAAAACCTGAAGTAGGTCTCTCACAGAGGCACGAAGGTACAGAAGGAAGAGGCACAGGAAAGGGATTTGGTTGTTTGTCACATCATCAGCCCCACCTGAGCGGCAAGGCGCTAGCCGCCGGTTCTTCCTTCCGTCAGCCGGGTCCTCGCGCCAGCCCCCGATTTGCAGCCCGGGTTAGGTTTGAAATCCCGAAGAGTGGCTCTCACAGAGGCACGGTGGCACAGAGGGAAAAAAGATCAGACGATCGTTTTAGATATGCCAGGAATCGAGCCGGAGCGATTGGGCGTAAGCAGATATTCATAGGAAACAAGTCAAATGTTCGGAGTGCGCGTATATAACTCCTCCAACTGTGTCTTCTCATTCACTATCAAGAACATCCAATCGCAAAATTCTTATCAGCAGGCTCTCCCCTTTCTCCCCGCGCCTCAGTCGCTCCGTGAGAGACTCTCTTCATGCGGTACAGATAGATGGCGCTCCAGCGATCGGTCCCGACTTCTCATCCAAGAAGAATCATTCCGGGACCGCAGCCATCGTCGCGGTCTTCCCAGTGCCGACG
>JBJTQD010000310.1:0-6928 GCA_046075445.1 Planctomycetota bacterium | reverse complement strand
GCCGCCTTGCGGCACGGGCGGTTCGACGCTGAGGCGAGGAGACGCAGCGACCGCACGAAAGCAGATGGGAAATAGGAGGTCAGCTTACATTTAGGCGAGCCGCACACTCGCATCGCCTCGCCGTTGGCTACGGGCTAAACGAAGAAAGGGCTGGCGCGCGGACCCGGCTGTTGAAGATCAAGAGGGGCGGGCGGATTTGTACCGCAGGATCAACACGCGCATCGCCTAGCCGTTGGCTACGGGCTAAACGAAAAGCCCCTAGCTACCGGATAAACGAAGCACCGTTCGTTACGGTTTAAACGAAGCGATGGAATCTAGGCGAGCCGATGCTGACCTAGCCAACCGAAATGGGTTGGTCGCTTGTCGGCGATGCAGTCTTGGTTACGCCGCGGATTGCTGCCGCAGAGAAGCCTGCAATGTGCTCGGCCAATTGGTCTAGCGAGAAATCTCTTTCATACTCGCCTTCAGTCACAAACATCGAGATGATCGGCCGCGATACTCGATAGAACAAACATTGCCCGATGATGCTAAAGCCGATCTTTAACCGTACATCAGCCGGCAGGGGTCGACCGGCGATTGAGTCGATCACTCGGAGCAACATCTCGAAGTAAGGACGGAAATAGGATTCCACCATCAGTCGGCAAGCTTCGCCTGGATTGAGAAACTCTCGAACCAGCAGTTGAACTTGCCAGTTTGTCGTCCCGGCCACACCGAGCCGATTCAAGAGAATCTTGACGAATTCCCGGAGATGCTCCTGCGGGTCGCCGGTCAGTTTGGGGACGAACGAGGGGTACTGCGAATTCTGGGACTCTCGCGCGAGCTTGACCGCTTCGATGTAGAGGTGCTCTTTGTCGCCGAAGTAATAGTTGACGCTGGCTAAGTTGACCGTGGCCCGGTCACAGATGTCGCGTACGGTTACCGCTTGGTAACCTGCCTCGGCAAACATAGGCCCTGCAGTCAGCAGGATCTTCTCGCGGGTATTTTCTTCAGACATAAATGTCCCCTTTTGTAGCAGGTGTTTTCCATCAACCTGTGGTCCACCCTCTGGTCTCAACCGAGCAGGACGGTAAAAATTCACGGTAGCGGGCGGCTGGTTTCGATTCCAAAGCCGCATGCGTAGCCATCCATAGTGGCTTTCAATCAGCTGTACCGGTTATGAACTTGGAGACGAGTCGCAGTATCCTATCCGCCCAGCAGACGCGGACAAGCCGACTCATATTCCATTCCCCGCATTCAAACACCCCTTCCCGCCAACAATCTGCAATTAGTGGCGGACTGGCGTCCCTTAAGCTCATTTTTTGACTCTCTCGAGCGAAAGTCGATTAATTAAACTGTCGGCTGGTTCGTTAGACTCTTTACCGATTCCGCTATCGCTGCGCGTTTGCTGACTGCCGCAGAAACTTTTTTTCGCAGTCATTTTTTTAGAGCAACTCCAACCAGAAAAATCGCATCAGCCGCCGACCAATGCGGCGTTAAAAAATGTCGAGCAAACTTCGTCGTCAAATCGCCTTTGCCGCTGCGCAGTTGATGTATCAGCGGCAAGAGTCGGAATACTACCGAGCCAAACTAAAAGCAGCGAAGCAACTGGGGCAGGGTTGGGTCAAGCCAGCTGATCTGCCAAGCAACGCCGAGATCCGCGACGAGATTCAGCAGTTCGCGAGAATCTTGGAAGGCGACCGGGGACGCGACCAATTGCGAGCCGCTCGCTTGGGAGCGCTGCGGATGATGCAGATTCTTTCGCGGTTCTCGCCGCGGCTAATTGGTAGTGTGCTGACAGGGCACATGCGGTCAGGGTCGGATGTCGACCTGCACATCTACACCGATAACTTTGCGGCTGTCCTCGCCGACCTCGACTTCCATGGATTCCAATATGAGACCGAAGTAAAACGAATTCGAAAAGGAGGCGAGCCGAAGACCTATCGCCACATTCATGTCCCAGACCGGTTTGAATTTGAGCTGACGGTCTATCCCTGGGCGGCTCGGACTGAGCATCCACTCAGCTCAATTACCGGTCGACCGATTGAACGGGCCGGCATTTGGCAACTGCGCGAGTTGCTGGAGCGAGAGTATCCGGGCATTGCAATCGATGATGAGCTCGCCGGACTCGAATCGCAAGTCGACCGGTGGCAGCTTTATTGGTCGCTGCTGTTGCCGCTGGAGAACGTCAAGCAAGATTCTCGGTATCACCCCGAGGGGGACGCACTTTATCACAGCTTGCAAGTCTTTGACCTCGCTTGCGGGCTGCATCCCTACGATGAGGAGTTTCTGTTAGCTGCGTTGCTGCATGATATCGGCAAGGCGATCGACGTGCGGGACCATGTCGCTGCGGGGCTGGAGGCACTCGAGGAGACGATCACCGAACGGACTGCTTGGTTGATCGAGAACCACATGCTGGCGCATCAAGTTGTCGATCGAACGATTGGCGCGCGGGCATTGCGGCGGCTCAAGGAAAACGAGAGCTTTGATGATCTGCTTGATTTGCAACGCTGCGATGTGGGCGGGCGGAAATGTGGCGTCGAGACGACTGAATTAGAAGCCGCGATCGAGTACATCCGTCGGCTGGACCAAATGTGAATATTGTGCTCTCTTTTGGGTTTGTTCTTCGTTTAGCCCTTAGACAACAGCGAGGCGATGCACGAGTGCGGCTCGCCCAAAAGTAAGCTGACCTCCTATTTCCCATCCGCGTTCGTGCGGTCGTTGCGTCATCTCGCTTCAGCGTCGAACCGCCCGTGCCGCAAGGCGGCGACGTTCGGTTCGACCTTTCAAACTTTTTGAATGGTACGTTGACGTAGGGTTGCGCTCGCAGAGCCGAGCTTACCCTACGCTAAGATAAAGCGCCCTGTCGGGGCGAAGAGCCGCACTGGAATAACGACCGGACCCAAGGGTTCCAGGTCTTTTTGATTGGCTTTTCTTCGTTTAGCCCGTAGCCAACGGCGAGGCGATGCGAGTGTTATTCGTACGACACGAATAAGCCCGGCCCTTCTTTGTTTTCGTCAGTGGTTCCTCGCGATAACTCCCGGTTCTCTTCCCTCAGCCGGGTCTTCGCGGTAGCCCCCGGTTCGGCACCTAGAATACATGGCGCCGGGCGCAGGTCTCATGACCTCGCCCGCAGTGCGGTCGCTGATTTAACGCACGCTCTAATCTCGCTGCAGGTGGGTGCGCACCGCGGAGACTCTGCCGGCAAACGTCAACGCACTTTGCGGATGCGACCCACCCTACAACTACAACTTTTATGTTTGGCCGCTGGGAAGCAGTTTATTCGTTAATGTCGTCGGGTGGTTGATAGCCAATTGGCGAGACGCGATCGAGTTCGAATTCTTTGCGACTGAGGGAAATGTAATTGTGTCCGATGCAGACCTGAGCGCCTTCCCAGACGCGGTTGCCCTGTTCGTCCATGCGGGCGTTCATAGTTGCCTTCTTGCCGGACGGGCAGATCGTTTTGATTTCGATCAGCTCGTCAGCCCAACTGAGCAAGTACTTGCTTCCTTCGAACGGTTCGCCTTGAAAGTCGGTGCGAATTCCGTAACAGAGCACTGGGATGTTCAAGCGGTCGCAGACAAGCGTTAACTGCAAGACTTGCCGTGATGTGAGAAATTGGGCTTCGTCGACAAGGACGCAGCTGATCTTGCCTTCGTGATGCTCGCGCCGCGTGATGGCGAACAGGTCATCGGTGTCTGCAAAGGCATATGCTTGCCGCTCGATCCCGATGCGAGACCCGATCACGCCTTCCCCAGTGCGGTTATCGAGTCGTGGGGTGAGGAGCAGGACCCGCATGCCCCGCTCCTCGTAGTTGTAGGCGGATTGGAGCAGGGTGGTGCTTTTGCCGGCGTTCATCGCCGAGTAGTAAAAGTAGAGTTTGGCCATTGCTTGATCGCACTTGGAGAGTCGATACCAGAGAGGGTTGCCACGGTGGCGCGAGGCGATTTTAACTCGCTTAGTGCCGCAGCCAACCCGCCCGCGAAGTGGAAGTGTTGCCGAGAGCCTGTCCGGCGACGAGGTTTGCGATGGGAAGACGGGTTAGAAGTGGCAAGGCATTGTCCTCGAGGCGTCGAATCATACCGGAAAGATTGGTTTTTCCTCGTTTCTCGCAGCGAGTTCGCTCGCATCTGAGGCTTTGGGGTGGACTTAATTGCTCGACGAAATCCCCTGATTCGATTACAGTTTAAGGATCCTTAGAGGAGCGACCAACCATTCGTTTGAGGGAATTGGCTACACCGCCATGGACGCCGCTGATGATTTGGTCGGATGAAAACTGCGTCACACGCGCCTAATAGTAGGCGGCGGGGTCTGGGCAAATTGCTTGTAATTAGCGGCGGGGAATGCTTAATAATCGCAGCTTTTCCCAGTTCAACTCGCGGTTTTCGACCTTTGCCAAATGAATTTTTGCAGTAAATAGATGGCCAGATACATAACGCACTTCGAGAGCGCGATTGACGGGACGAAGTACCCGGCTGACCGCTTGCAAACTTGGCATGAGGGTCGACCGCTCTGGTCCCGGTACGACTTGGACAAGGTTCGTTCAGTCGTATCGCCAAAGCAAATCGCATCCCGCCCGGCGACGATGTGGCGGTATCGCGAGCTACTGCCGGTTGGCGATGAGATTGCCCCGGTCACGCTCGACGAGCAAGTTACTCCGATAGTCGATTGTCCGCGCTTGGCTGGGCACTTTGGCCTGCGCGACGTGATGGTTAAGGACGAGTCGCGGCTGCCGCACTGCAGCTTTAAAGCTCGCGGGCTTTCGCTGGCGACGACGATGGCGCGGCATTTCGGCGTCCGCCGGATCGCGATGGCTTCCAACGGCAACGCCGGCGGAACGATGGCGATGTATGCGGCTCGAGCCGGTTTGGAATCAGTCTGTTTCATGCCTGGCAACACGCCGACAACGAATGTCGCGGAAGCGGCCCTGTCGGGCTGCCATGTATTTCGCGCCAACGGTCTGATCGACCAGTGCGGCAAGCTGATTCGCGAGGGGCACAACCGTGGTCTTTGGTTTGACATCTCGACGATGAAAGAGCCCTATCGGCTCGAAGGCAAGAAGACGATGGGGCTGGAGTTGGCCGAGCAACTTGGCTGGCGACTTCCGAACGCGATTATTTACCCGACGGGTGGCGGAACGGCTCTGATTGCAATGTGGAAGGCCTTCCAGGAACTGCGAGAGTTGGGCTGGTTGGTCAATGACCAGATGCCAAGGATGATTTCAGTCCAGTCCTCCGGTTGCCAGCCATTGGTCTTGGCTTTCCAAAAGGGAGAACGGTTCGTCCAGCGGTTTGAGAACGCGGCCACGATCGCCTCGGGACTGCGTGTGCCGATGGGGATTGGCGATTTCATGGTGCTCGATGCTGTTCGCGAGAGCGAAGGGCTGGTGGTCGCCGCTGAAGAGAGCAGCCTGTTCGATTGGCAACGGAAAGTTGCTGAACTGGAAGGGATGTTTGTTTGTCCAGAAACAGCGACCTGTGTGGCGGCGCTGGAGACACTGGTGGAGACGGGAGAGATTACCCGCGGCGATGAGGTCGTGATTTTCAACACGGCCGCCGGCCAGAAGTACATGGAACACATCGAGCTGGATGTTCCACAAATCGACTTGGGTTCGTTCCCTTGGGATACCTTCGAGAATCGGTTTGGCCGGACTGCTTTCGCAGTTCGTTAGGCAAATACCAAGTTTCTTTTTGATCTGAACGGGTCTTCTCGTGACGCTGCACGCAGCGAAGTCGTATTGACTTACCAGCGCCGGATTGCGGATTCGCGCACGACGATCTCAACCGGAAAGCTGGGTGCCTGAAATTCCTCGCCGGCGATTTGCTGCAGGATAATCTGAGCGGCTGCAGAGCCCATTTCGCGCGAGGGTTGGGCAACGGTGGTCAAGGGTGGCGTCATGAAAGCGGATGCGGGTTGGTTATCGAAACCGATCAAGGAAACGTCTTCGGGAACCCGAATGCCACGGCGATAGAGGGCGAGCCGTGCGCCGCAGGCCATTTCATCGTTGGCTGCGAAGATGGCGGAGAATGAGACGCCGCGGGCGAGCAGCGATTCGACGGCGAGCACCCCAGATTGGCTGCTGAAGTTTCCGTCGACCAAGAGCTTGGGGTTGAGGGCAATTCCTGCGTTCTGCAGAGCCGTCTTGTAGCCATTGAGTCGCTGAATTGCGTCTTCGTGTTCGGGGATTCCGGCGATGTGAGCGATCTCGCGATGGCCGAGGTCGAGCAGAAATTGAGTGGCCTTCAGCCCAGCCTCAACGTTGTCGACGCTGAGGCAATTCTTTTCAAAGCCCTCCAGTCGTTGGGCGACGAGTACGAGTGGTTTGGATTCGACGAGTTTTTTCAGCTCGTTGGCGGGAAGGTTGCCGCCGATCAGGATTAGGCCGTCGACTTGGCGATTGAGCAGAGTGCGGATCGAGGTCGCTTCGATCTCCTTGTTCCACTGTCCATCGACGAAGATGGGTGAGTATTCGGTTGCGGAGAGAGCCGAAATGACGCCTTGGGTGACGGCGTCGTAGAAGGGGCTGCCGATGTTTTGCGTGACGACGCCGATGGTCATCGATTGGCCGCCAGCGAGACCGCGGGCGAAGGCGTTGGGCCGGAAGTTGAGTTGCTTCATGGCCGCCAGAACGGCAGATGCTTTTTTCTCCTCGACAGGCGTCGTCTTGTTGAGGACGCGGGAGACGGTGCTCTTGGAGACATTGGCTTTGCGGGCAATGTCCTGGATGGTGACCTTCTTTTTCATAATTGGGCTGCTTTTCGTGCACTCAGCCTAACGGGGGGGATGAAAAAAGAGAATGCTAAAAAGGCTTGGGATTTGTGGTTTGTTTGCGGCTGAGTTCTGCCGTTTCAACGGTGTTTTTGATATTCGGCGGCATATCGGGGTGGCTGAACTGTTTTCTCGTGGCTGTTTGGGAGCAAGAATAGCCCCAAGCAGGGCGTTTTTTTTCGCC
>JBJTQD010000309.1:0-1592 GCA_046075445.1 Planctomycetota bacterium | reverse complement strand
CAATCGCGTTGCCGGGCCGAGGGCTGGCGCGAAGACCCGGCTGACGAAGACTTGCACAGGTGTGGTTCACCCTGCATATCAACTCAGCTCTCACGCTTGCTCGTCGTTGACTTGCGTCTCCAAGAAACGAGCTAGGCGGTGGAAGTCGCTGGAGGAGCGAATGTAGCGGACGACCGTCACCAACGTTTCAGGATCGACCAGCTTTTCAAACGGCTCGTAATGCAAGTCGAGTTGCCCCGAGACCGATACCATCACGCCGTTAAGTCGCTCCTCGACCAAAGCTCGGTAGGCACCGACCCCTAACTGGCTGCCGAGCATCACGTCGAATGCATGTGGCCGGGCACAGCGAGATTCGTAGCCCAGCTGCAGCCCTTTGATTCGCCGCTTCTTGCCGGTTTGGAGCGAGTATTCGGCTGAGACCAGATTGCTGAAAATATCGCAAAGGTCAATTTCCGAGATCGAGATGTGACCATGGTCGTCGCGGCGAACACCCTCGAGGTAGCTAAGCGGCAAGTATTCCGCCAAGCCCTCGGCCAGTACGATCACGCCGTACTCCTTCCCTTCTTTCTCTCGAGCCAGCATCGTCTTGACGATTCGTTTGACGACTCGATTCAGATCCATGATCGGTCGGTGTTTTTGACTGCCGTCGGGCAGCGCAACCATCTCATGCGTGCGATATTCGTCTTCAATATCCTCAACGCTGATTACCAAACTCGATTCGCCGGCAATTGCCGCGCCATAGGCCAGCCACCCAGCACTCCGCCCCATGGTCTCTGCGATAAAATACGAGCGGGTGACTTCCGCATCGTAAATCAGATTTCGCAGTTCGCCAGCGAGGAAGTCGACCGCAGTAAAAAAGCCGAAGGTGAAGTCGATTCCGTGGTAATCGTTGTCGATGGTCTTTGGCAAATGCACGACCGGGATTCGTTTCTCACTCGCCGGAAGTTGCTCTTGGTAAAGCTTTAGCTTGTTAGCCGTTTTCAGCGTATCATCGCCACCGATCGACATCAGGGCTTCGATTCCTAGTGAGCGCAGCCCGTCGTAAACGCGACGCAATGGCTTGGACTTTTCGGGATCTTTCAAGTCAGCTGGATGGGTGACGTATTTCCCCGGATTGGTCCGAGCCGTACCGATCAAAATGCCTTGCGAGCTCCGAGTTCGAGCCAACAGCGGCGGTACGAGCTTGATATAGTGCTCGCCCTCAAGCAGCGGCTTCTCAGGATTAAATTCGGCCAGGCTTGAATACCCGTGCTTAATACCGAGGACTTCGACACCGGCCCGAAGGAATGAAGTCGCGGCAGCCGAAATCACTGCATTGGCAGCGGGAGCCGGACCGCCGGCAAAGAGAATGCCGACGCGTTGAAAAGGAATGGTTTTCTTGATCGGAGATGAGAGCGCGTTGGCCACTTTGCGATTCCTGTAAAACGCGAAAACAGTCTTATTTCGCGGATTCTAGGAGGATTCGGCTAAATCGCCAACGCTCGTTGAGAGCCGTTTCGAGGACGAGCTACGCACAGGTTTTTCAAGGCAAATATTATTGCCCTTGCAGCCCTTGGAGTGCGCGAGAGTTTCCCTAGTCGCGCCGAAAAATT
>JBJTQD010000308.1:0-6469 GCA_046075445.1 Planctomycetota bacterium | reverse complement strand
CGCCGCGGTTGCTCAGCTCGTATCGCTGGCCCGCTGGAATGATTGCCTAAGATGAAAAGCCGGTTGCCAACATGAACCACCAATCGAATCAATCGTCTGTCTCGAGGCGCGAGCTGCCTGAAATTGTCTTGGCGCGGCGAGAGATCCCGTACATGGACCCCGTGTTGATGTTTCACCGCGTTTGCCATAGCCCGAACAATCTGCTGCTGGAGTCTGCAGAAATTGATTCCAAGCGACACCTGCAAAGCTTTTTGATGACAAAGTCCGCGGTGCGAATCGTATGTCGTGGTTCGGTCGTCACCGCGCGAGCCCTTTCGGAAGTAGGAAAGGGGATTCTGGAGTCGCTGGCGGAGACCTTTCAGGAACGCAAGATTGCCGGATTGAAAGTCGAGCGAAGTGAGTCAGCTAGTGGCGTGGAAATTACTTGGCAATTCAGTGAGGGCGATCGGCAATTGGACGAGGACTCGCGATTGGTTGCCCCATCGGTCTTCGAGCCGCTGCGGCGGATTCGCGAGTGCGTTCTGCTTCAGTCGGGTGACGAAGCGGGACTCTTTGTTGGTGGAATGTTTGCCTATGACCTCGTTGAGCAATTCGAGCCGTTGCCAGAAGCGTCAGATGTCGATGGCTGCCCCGACTATGTCTTCCATGTGGCTGAGCAGGTGGTTCATTTCGACCATCTTCATCAATCCGCGACGGCGACGCAGGTTGGCCTAGGCGCGGACTCGACGCCCACTCTCGAGCGCGAGTTGAGAGAACTGGTTCAGCGGCTTGAGGCGGTAGGTGAGGTGGATTTGCCGTCGATTGCCGAGGTGACAGGGGAGCCACAGGTCGATTTGAGCGACGAGCGGTTTCGCGAGATTGTTGGCCGGTTAAAGGAAGAAGTTTTTCGCGGCGTGGTATTTCAGTGCGTGCCGTCGCGCAGCTTTCGGTTTCCGTGCCCCGCCCCGCTTCGCGCCTATCGCGGACTGCGGGCCACCAATCCGAGTCCTTACATGTTCTATGTAAATGATGAGGAATTCGTACTGTTCGGCGCCTCCCCGGAAACGGCGGTGAAGTTTACCGTCAGCGATCGGATGGTCGAGCTTTGTCCAATCGCCGGGACCCGGCCCCGCGGGTTTGGGCCTGACGGACGAATCGACCTCGACTTGGATGGAAGAATCGAACTGGAACTCCGCACCGACCAGAAAGAGATGTCGGAGCATTTGATGCTGGTCGACTTGGCGCGGAATGACTTGGCTCGAATTTGCGATCCGGGCACCCGGCATGTGGCCCAGCTGCTGCGAGTGGATCGCTACAGTCATGTGATGCATTTGGTCAGCCGCGTAAAGGGGCGACTGCGGCCGGAACTGGACGGACTGCATGCCTATCAGGCTTGTATGAATATGGGGACGCTGACCGGAGCTCCTAAGGTTCAGGCGATGCAGTTGATTCGCGAGCTGGAAGGGCAGCGGCGCGGAAGTTATGGCGGCGCGGTGGGCTATTTCAATGGAACGGGCGATTTGGACTCCTGCATTGTGATTCGTTCGGCTTTCGTTCGAGACGGTATCGCCCGGGTTCAAGCCGGAGCAGGCGTCGTTCACGATTCCGACCCGCAGTCCGAAGCGAATGAAACCCGAGGCAAAGCCCAAGCGGTGATCAACGCCTTGAGGCAATCGCACCTCGACTTGGACGGCAGCGGTTCGAAGCGAGGTGGTCGATGAGCCGAATCGTGTTGCTCGATAACTTCGACTCATTCACTTACAACCTGGTCGACCAATTTCGCGGGGCGGGGCACGAGGTTACGGTGTACCGGAACCAAGTCGCAGCCGAACGGATTGTGGCCCAGTTGTCCGTCAGCGAACGGCCGCTGTTGGTCTTGTCGCCCGGTCCGGGGCATCCCCGGGAGGCCGGTTGTATGCCTGAACTTTTGCGGATGACTCAGGGGAAGTATCCGATCCTGGGAATCTGTCTGGGGCATCAAGCGTTGATCGAGCACTACGGCGGCGTTGTTGGAAGTGCGGGCCATGTCTTTCATGGTAAACCGTCTCTGATCGAGCATATCGGCGAATGGATGTTCCGCGATCTGCCCCAGCCGCTTCAGGTGGGGCGTTACCACTCGCTCGCCGGGACCAGAATTCCCGAGAGCTTGCGAATCACGGCTCGAATGAATGAGAACATCATGGGAGTGGCCAACGAGCGAGATCGGGTTTGCGGTTTTCAGTTTCATCCGGAATCCATTCTGACGCCGCGAGGCATACAGCTGCTAAATCAGACGGTCGAGTGGGCTTTGGCTCAGCCTATTGGCGGAGATGTTCGGCCATGAGTCAACTCGACCGCCAAGCCATGAATCAGTTGCTTTCCAGCCAGCCGCTAACCCGCGAGACGATTCGGGGCTTGTTTGGGCAATTCGTCCGCGGTGAGTTTGATGAGATCCAAGCCGCCGCGATTGTGGCAGCAATGAAGGCTCGCGGTGAGCAAGCGGAAGAATTGGTCGGGGCGGCAGAGGGCTTACTCGAGGCGGCCGTGCCATTTCCTGGAGCTCCGGTCGAGGCGATTGATATCGTCGGAACCGGGGGCGACGGGCTAAATACACTGAATATCTCGACGCTTGCCGCGCTGACCACCGCCGCGATTGGCATTCCGGTCGCCAAACATGGAAATCGATCGATCACCAGCCTCTCCGGATCGTTTGACCTGCTTCAAAGGCTGGGGCTGAATCTGAATGCCAGTCCTGAGAAGGCGAGCGAGCTTTTGCAGCGCGTGGGCATCTGCTTTTTGTTTGCGCCGAATTACCACTGCGGCTTGAGGCACGTCGGTGATTTGCGGCGGCGGATGAATGCGCGAACCATTTTTAATCTGCTGGGGCCGCTCGTGAATCCGGCTCGCCCTCGCGCAACGTTGCTCGGAGTGGCCTCGCCTGACTTGCTGACGACAATGTCCCAGAGCCTCGTCAAACTGAATTGTCAGTCGGCGGCTGTCGTGCATGGGGGCGGTCTGGATGAAGTCGCTCCGCACACGGAAACTCGCGTCGTTTTGGTCGAGTCTGGCGAACTGCGAGAGACGACACTAAGGCCGGAAGATTTTGGCTTTCGAAGTTATCGGTTGGATGAGCTGACTTGTGACTCGGTCGAGGAAACTCACCAGCGAGCCGAACGGATTCTTGAAGGCGTTGGAAGTGATGCGGAGAACGCAGCCGTTGCGATGAATGCTGGTCTGGCGGCCAAAGTCTTCCGAGGAGACGGAGAACTGCGGGACTGGAGCGAGCGTGCGCTGGCCGCTTTGCGGGCGGGGGAAGTCCAGCGACTGGTTCAGCGATACCGGGAGCTCGACCAGCGATGAGCACGATACTGGAGCGGATTGTTGCGGATAAGCAGAGTGCGCTACTGCGGTGGAAAGCGGAATTTTCAGAAGCGGAGCTGCGACGCGAAGTGACTCGCAGCGACCGCGATTTTTTTGCGGCCATCATCGCCCGGCACCCGGCATACATTCTCGAGTGCAAGCAAGCGTCGCCCTCGCAGGGAACTTTGCGGGCTGGCTTTGACCTCGACAGGATTGCCAAGGTTTATGCTCGATATGCGACCTGCATTTCCGTCCTGACCGAAGAGAATCATTTCGGCGGACGAATGGAGCACCTGCAGCAAGTTCGCCGGCAAGTGAATCAGCCCGTTTTGAACAAGGATTTCTTCTTCGACTCCTATCAAGTCTGGCTCGGTCGCAGGTTTGGAGCTGATGCGATTTTGCTGATGCTCTCGGTAGTCGATGACTCGCAGTGGCGGGAGCTGGCAGGCTTGGCAGGTGATCTCGGAATGACGGTCCTGACGGAGGTCGCCTCTGACGAGGAGATGGAACGAGCTCGAAAGCTGGGTGCCAAGCTGATCGGAATCAATAATCGCGACCTGCACACCCTGCAGGTCGATCTTGGAAGGACGCGCCGGCTCGCCGAGCAGGCTCCGCCCGGCGCGGTACTGATTAGCGAGTCTGGGTATCGGACCCGTGGAGATATCGAGAGTAATCTTCAGATGGTCCAGGGATTTTTGATCGGCAGTTCACTCATGAGCCAGCCCGATTTAGAAACCGCCGTGCGAAGTTTGCTTGTGAACGTGGAAGCAGCAGGAGCTGACGTCGTGAAGGAGAAACAAAAGTGACTCGGCTACCGGCTTATTTTGGAAATTACGGCGGGCGATTTGTCCCGGAGATTCTGATCCCAGCTTTAGAGCAGTTGGAGTCCGCCTTCATCGAGGCGCAAGCCGACCCGGAGTTTCGCGGCGAGTTCCAGGCTTTGCTCGAGGACTACGCGGGGAGACCAACGCCGCTGACCGAATGTCGTAACTTGACGCAGGGAACTGCGAGTCGAATTTTTTTGAAGCGGGAAGACTTGCTGCACGGTGGGGCTCACAAGACCAACCAAGTGCTTGGGCAGGGGCTGCTCGCGCGGCGGATGGGAAAGACTGAGGTGATTGCCGAGACGGGAGCCGGACAGCACGGCGTCGCTTGCGCCTTGGCTTGCGCTCTACTCGGGCTGAAGTGTCGGGTTTACATGGGTGCCAAGGATGTTGAGCGGCAATCCCCGAACGTGTTTCGAATGAAGCTGCTCGGCGCAACGGTCATACCAGTCACCAGTGGTAGCGCGACGCTCAAGGATGCCTGTAACGAGGCGCTCCGCGATTGGTCGGCAAACTACGAGCGGGCCCACTATCTGCTGGGGACGGCGGCTGGGCCGCATCCCTATCCGACAATGGTTCGCGAATTCCAGCGAATGATTGGGGACGAGTCGCGTGCTCAGATTCTGGCCAAGACCGGTGGCTTGCCGCAGGCCGTGATTGCTTGTGTTGGGGGTGGTTCAAACGCGATTGGAATGTTCGCGGCGTTCATTCCGGACTCCGCGGTTGAACTGATCGGCGTGGAAGCTGGTGGGCTTGGGATTGCCTCGGGGAAGCATGGCGCGACGCTGCAGGCGGGGCAGCCGGGAATCTTTTTTGGAATGAAGTCGCGATTGATGCAAGATGCGGCCGGGCAAGTCGAGGAGTCGCACTCACTCTCTGCGGGACTCGATTTTCCTAGCGTCGGTCCGGAGCACGCTTATCTGCAGGAAACCGGGCGAGCTCAATATGTCCCTGTCACCGACGCTGCGGCGGTCGACGCCCTCGCGGAGTTAGCTCGAGGCGAGGGGATTATCTCCGCACTGGAATCGGCCCATGCGATTGCTTATGCCTTGGACCGAGTGCGAAAGAATCCGGAGCGGGCGGAGGTACTGCTGGTCAACCTCTCGGGCCGAGGAGACAAAGATATCTTCACGATCGACAGCTATCTCAAGCAGCAGGCGTCGACCGGTAGCGAAAGGGAATCTCGATGAGTCGCTATGAGCGGATGTTTACGCGACTCGATCGCGAGCATCGGATCGGTTTTGTACCGTTCACCGTGCTGGGCTATCCCGATCTTGCGCGCAGCGAATCGCGAATCGAGGCGATGATCGCAGCGGGGGCCGATGCACTGGAGTTGGGGATTCCGTTTTCGGATCCTTTGGCGGACGGTCCGACGATTCAGCGGGCAATGACCGAAGCGTTACAAGCCGGGGTGACGCCTGACGATTGTTTGGAGCTGGTTGCCCGGATTCGTCGGCGGCATCCCGACTTGCCGATCGGGTTGTTGCTGTATGCCAATCTCGTTTGGGCTCGGCGACCTGCGGCTTTCTTTTCAGCATGTGCAGCGAACGGTGTCGACTCGGTCTTGATTGCCGACGTGCCGCTGGACGAATCTGATGAGTTTCTGCCAGAGGCGCGCCGTGCGGGGATTGGGCAAGTCTTCCTCTGCCCACCGAATATCGATGAACGGCGGCTGAGGTTGCTGGCCGAGCGCGGGGAGGGGTACACCTATTTGCTTTCGCGGGCAGGCGTGACGGGCAGCGAAGTCGCGGGTGGGATTCCGGTTTCTGCATTGATTCGTCGACTTGGGGAACTGGGCGCCGCTCCGCCTCTGCTGGGATTTGGCATCAGCCGTCCTGAGCAAGTCGCGGCGGCAGCGCGCGAGGGAGTTGCCGGCGTGATTAGCGGTTCGAAAATCATCGAGCTGATGGCAGCTGAGCCCAGTGACGAGCCAAGCGTCTTAAGTAGGCTCCAGGATTTTGTTCGCGCGATGATCGCTGCGGCGGGAAAGTGAGCTGGGGAGTTCTCTGTGGCGAGCGATGCGAGAGAGAGTTCCTGATTGTCGTGCGGCTTGACCGGGGGTATGCTCAAAGCTCGAACCAACGCACAAATTTTTCAATTGATACTCAGGCAGGTGGATAGACATGAAGTTCGGCATGAACTTGTTGTTGTGGACCGGTGAACTGAACGACCAGATGTTGCCGGTGCTGGAAATGCTCAAGCGGGTTGGCTTTGATGGAATCGAAGTGCCGCTGTTTAATTACGACCTCGATTACGCGGCTTGGGGCAAACGCCTGGATGACTTGGGACTGGGCCGGACGGCGGTGACGATCCGCGGTGCGGGAGAC
>JBJTQD010000307.1:0-6322 GCA_046075445.1 Planctomycetota bacterium | reverse complement strand
CTCCCGGGCGGCAGTGCAGGCGAACGGCGACTTGATTGGTCATCGTGCCCGAGGGCATAAACATGGCTGCTTCCATGCCGAGCATTTCGGCAATGGTTCGCTGAAGTCGATCGACCGTCGGATCGATGTCAATGACGTCGTCGCCAACTTCCGCATTTGCCATGGCACGGCGCATCGCCTCATCGGGCGAGGTCACTGTGTCGCTACGCAAGTCAATTAGCTGGCGATTGCTCATAGCTTGGCAAAGGCGTCGAGCGCCCTCTGGATATGCTGGTCGGTCAACGCCGCGGAAACTTGCAGTCGTAAACGGGCTTGTCCACGCGGCACGACGGGAAAGCCGAAGCCGATGATCATGATCCCCATCTCGAACAACTTCTTGGATTTGCGGATCGCCTCCGCTTCATCCCCAATCATGATGGGGATGATTGCGGTTGGGCTTTCGTGGCAGTCGAACCCAAGTTTCTTCAATCCGTCGCGGAAGGTACGAACGTTTTGATGCAGTCGCTGAACAATTTCCGGGTGCTTTTCGACGACTTCAATCGCTTTGCCGGCGCTGTATGCGACCGTCGCAGGCAAGGCGTTGGAGAATAGGCTTGGACGACCTCGTTGCTCAAGAACCTCAATGGTCCGGCGCGACGCGGCAATGTACCCACCGGCCGCTCCACCCAGCGACTTGCCGAGGGTGCCAGTGAGAATGTCAACTTTACCGAACAGATCGAAGTGTTCCGGTGTTCCTCGCCCGGTCTTGCCCAGCACTCCGATTCCATGTGAGTCGTCGACTATCAAAAGTGCTTCATACCGCTCGCACAGTTCGACAAGTTGTGGCAAGTGGCAGACGTCGCCTTCCATGCTGAAGACACCGTCGGTGACAACCCAGCGACAGGGGGCGGAGCGTGTCGCTTTGAGTTGCTCCTCAAGCTGATTCAAGTCGCTGTGGCGATAGACCATCTTGTTGACGCCCTTCACCATCAATCGCATCCCATCGATGATGCTGGCGTGGTTGAGTTCATCCGAAAGCACAGCATCTTCAGGCGCTACGAGGGTTTGGAAGAGGGCTTCGTTTGCGTTCCAGCAGCTGACATAGCTCAGAGCTGCTTCCGTGCCGACAAAACGGGCAATCCGATTTTCCAGCTCGTGGTGGCAGGCGAGCGTCCCACAGATAAAGCGAACACTGGCTGTCCCGGCGCCGTAGTCTTCGAGACCTTTGATTCCGGCAGCGATCACTTCCGGGTGGTCCGCCAAGCCGAGATAGTTGTTCGCACAGAGGACGAGCACCTCACCGTGACCGCGGACGTTAACAACCGGTCGCATCGGGGACTCAACTTCGTAGAACGGTTTGAGTTGACCTGTTTCCGTAAGGTTGCGAATCAGGGCGTCAGCACGATTGTGGAAATTTGCGTTCGGCATAGCGAGTCGAAGTCGGTTAGAGAGACAATGAAAAGCGTCCTGCGCTGGTATTGCAGGAGTTGTGCTGACACGGCGAATTGTCAGGCTTGGGGAATGTTCATGACGACCTTAATTGCATCGCCGGATTGCATCATCCGGAAGCCTTTCTCGAAATCGGACATCTCGATGAGGTGAGTGATGATCGGGTCGAGTTGAAGCTTGCCTGAGAGAACCAGGTTTTCCATTTGATACCAGGTTTCGAACATCCGTCGGCCATTGATGCCGTGGACGGTCGCACCTTTAAAGATCAAATGGTTGGTCCAGTCAAACTGAATTTGGTCTGACGGAATTCCGAGAAGAGCGGCTGTGCCGCCATTTCGAAGTGCGGTGAAGCCATCGTGGATCGCTCGCGCGTTGCCGCTCATCTCGAGCAATACTTGGGGGCCGCTTCCACCAGAGAGTTTTCGTACGTCTTCGACCCAGGGCTGGCGACCATCGAAGGCCTCGTTTGCCCCGAGTTCGCGGGCTAACTTCAGTCGGTTTGGGTCGACGTCGGTAACGAAAATGCTTCCGGCTCCTGCGGCTTTGGCCACCGTGACGGCCATCAAGCCGATGATTCCAACGCCGGTAATTAAAACCGATTTGCCGCTGACGCCTGCGGTCATCACCGTGTGGACGGCGTTGCCGAGTGGGTCAAAGACAGCGGCAATCTTGTTGCTGATTTTTTCGTGTACCGGCCAGATGTTTTCTTCGGGGACGAGCAGGTAGCTGGCGAAGCAGCCATCGGTATCGATGCCAAGGATTTTGACCTCGTTGCAAATGTGACCGTTGCCGGTGCGGCATTGCTCGCACTTTCCGCAAGTGACGTGCCCTTCCGCGCTGACGCGGGCTCCTTTGCCGATTCGAGTAACGGCGGCTCCAGTCTCCTCGACGATCCCGCAGAATTCATGACCGGTCGTGATGCCGATCTTGACCCGCTGTTGGCTCCACTTGTCCCATTCGAAGATGTGGCGGTCCGTCCCGCAAATCCCGGCGTGAGTGACTCGCACCAAGACGTCTCGGGGACCCGGTTTCGGCAACGTCACTTCAGGCACGAAGGTCAGCCCGGGTTCCCGCTTCAGTTTCCGCAACGCGGGCATTGTTTTCGGCAATGCGCCCATCCAGTCAACTCCCAGAAAATAAGCTTGAGAAGTGGCTCTGCTTGAGCCCAATTCGTTGGCCAATATCTTACCAAACCTCGTGCGGCAGGAATATGGAGCGGGTCGACTGCTCACCGAAAACCGGACCCTGACTCAATTGGCGACGAACGATAAAGCGGGGGCAGTTTCGCAGGGCTATCGAGCAGGAAGCCTGAATCGGCAGAATCGAATTCAGTTCTCAGGCAATTTGCTCGCGCTCATCTCCAGAGGTTGTCATCCGCAAATGGATGCAGCGGGGCATCGAAGCGGGGGGTGGGGAGCGCCTTCAAGCAAGCGGCGGCGAAAGAGAGGTCGCTTTTTGTTGTGAGCTTTATGTTGAGCGGCGAGCCGCGGACGATGCTGACTTTCTGGCCAGCACGCTCGACGAGTTGGGCTTCATCGGTCGGCAGAAAAGTTCCTCGTGCGGCGTAGGCTTTGGTCAGCAAAGCCCGAGAAAAGACTTGTGGGGTTTGAGCGAGATAGAGATTTTCTCTGGGGACCGTTTCATCAATCGTCTTGCCGTCTTTAGAGCGTTTGATCGTACTGGTCACTTCCAAAGCAAGGATCGCGGCGCCAGTCTTGGTAGCCGTGCCAATCACATCATCGAGCCAAGTGTCGGCGAGGCAGGGCCGGGCTGCATCGTGAACACAGACCAAATCGATTTCAGGCTTGACCTTCGCCAGCGCATTTTGGATTGACTCACAGCGCTGCTGACCACCCGTCACCAAGTCGATTCCCATCACGGCAATATTGGCGCCGAACTTCGATAAGAAATCCTCTCGATCTTCAGGCGAGATGACAATAATCAGTTGCTTCACATCGTCCCGGTTCAAGAATTTCTCAGCTGAGTGCAGCCAGACCGCTTTGCCGTTGAGGATGGCAAATTGTTTTTTGTAGTGCGGGTCTTTAAAGCGAGTGCTGCTGCCAGCAGCCGCGAGGATCACTGCAACCTTGGGCATGACATAAACTCGGAGAAGGGGGGCGATGTTTGGAGGGCGAATAACTCGCGGCGACACTGAGCCTACTCGCTTCCCAAGCGAACTCGCAAGACCGCCTCGCGGCCGGCTCGCAAAATAGTGACGGCTATCTCGTCTCCGGGCTTGCGGTCCCCAACGATGTTATTGATGTCATCGGCGGTCTGAATCTCTTTGTCCTCAATTTTCAGGATGATGTCAGCGTTTTCCCGATCGAAGAACTGACGGCGGACTTGCATTGTCCCGAAACGCTCGGTGACTTCGCGGTATCCGCCTTTCAAGCCGGCTTGGTCGGCAGCTCCGTTGTTCTCCGTTTTCGCAATCATCACTCCGCGGCGCATTTCCATAATGGCTTCAATGCCCAAAGAGGCGCGGACGACTTTGCCAAATTGCAGAAGTTCCGGAATCGTTCGCCGAATCACGTTGGCCGGGACGGCAAAGCCGACACCGGAGTTTTGGCCGGTCATCGAGGCAATGGCGGTGTTCATTCCAATCAAGCGGCCGCGGCTGTCGAGCAGCGGTCCGCCCGAGTTGCCTTGGTTCAAAGCCGCGTCCAGCTGGATCATGTTTTTCAGCTTCTGCCCGTTGCCAGAAGCGAGCGTTCGGTTGAGGCTGGAGACGATTCCAACAGTCATTGTTCGCTCCAAGCCGTACGGGTTGCCGATCGCGAGAACTCGCTGGCCGACTTTCAGGTTGGCAGATTCGCCAAAGTCGACCGGGAAAAGCAGTTCAGCCGGCGCCTCGATTTTCAAAACAGCGATGTCGGTTGTGGGGTCCGTTCCAACGAGTCGAGCGGGGTAAGCTGAGCCGTCGGCCAGCGTGACTTGAATCGAGTCGCTGCCGGCTATCACGTGATTGTTTGTCACGATGTGTCCATTGCGGTCGAGCACCCAGCCCGAGCCAGCCCCTTCAGTCGGAACGGCCAGCATGAAGAAGTTGTCGACTTTGACCGCTTGCGTATCGATGTTGACGACGCTGCGATTGACTTTTTCATAAACGGCGATGTTGACCGTCTCTTCCGCTGTGTAGGCGGGTTGGTCGAGTTGAGCCGAAACCGGGGCGAGCGGAGCTGATTCAGTTGGACCGCCGGGTTGCTGGGGTGCGTCGATTGAAGCTCGCTTGGCTTCCGTTTCTACCGCAGCTGAGACGAAGTTCGCTTGGCCAGCGGCGACAGCACTTTCCGAGGGATAGAACAAATGGTTGGCCAGAGCGAGAGCAAAGCAGCCCCCCAGGAACGCGGAAAGGGTGCAGAGGAAAAGGGCATTTCTCATCTTGTTTAGTCCTGTGCGGTGAGTTCGCTTGGCAGATAAAAGGTCCAAATCTTGAATATCGAGTTGTCCAAAAAATCGCGGGTGACTTGAGGGAACTTGGGGGATTCGTCTCTTGAGCTCGATTAGATCGGGACTCTCAGGCAACCGCTGTTTGAGTAGTCGCGACTTGGGTGAAATTCCCGAGACTCAACCGCGCAAATAACTGAAGAACATTAGAGATTTTTGCAAAAGTGAATCGGTCAGACAACGGTCGGCTGGTTTTCGATTAGCCTTCGCCGCGACGCTGCCGGGGCATTGGCGGATCGATGGAGTTTCGCTTCTTGACTAGCGCTTTCTTGTTGACGACTCGGGGGTGAGGCTTGTTGCTGCGGTTACGCCAAGAATTCGCGCGAGGCGCAGGATGAGGAAAAAGCAGGACGGGCTTCGCGACAGGCTAGGGCCGAGAACTGGCCTTGGGTCGGTGGAGCCATGACTGGTTCGCAACAGCCTGTCGTCGCTGTTTCCACACGCGCTGCCCAACCGGGGGCTGGCGCGAGGACCCGGCTGACCAGGAAGCGAGTTGAGGCTGGCCGGAAGTGCGGCTCACCGTGCCCATCGCAAAGCCTTTGGGCCTGCCACCCGTCAGTCCGCACCAGCCTTTGTCAATTTAAGCGATGCGTCGCGGAGAGCTGCGGGCCAGAGCCGTTACTTTTGGCAGGCTCGATAAATTCCACCGTCACCGCGAAAGATTTCCCAGCCGAACTGTTTTTTCTCTACTTCCCAGATTAACAGCCGTCGATACCACCTGCAGGCCAAACGGATGTGGCTTTGTCACAGCGAATCAATCGCGTCGGTGTAAAAGCAACTTCCGAGGCCGTTTATGAGACGTCGCTCCCAATACTTGACGATTCTTGTTTGTTTTATCGCGAGCTCAGCCTTGGCGAACGCGGCTTTCGCGCAGTTCGCGCGTGCCGATTGGAAACGGTGGGACTGGTCGTTCCTTTATCCTGGGGATGAGACCAGTTCCACCGTCGCTCGCTTGCTGCAAGCGGAAGGTTTGCTGCAACAATGCCCAGTGGGCTTATTCTCCACCGAAGCAGACACACCCGTCCCTGATGACTTTGCGGCGAACTCCTTCTACGGCTTGGGTAAATGCCAAGTAGCTTCAGTGGCAAGCCAATTTTCGCGGGGAACGCGATGGTGCCATCAGCACTTGCTCAACTTGTCTCTCGAATTCCAGGCAACTTGGGAGGCGACTCTGGCTGAATTGAAATGCCAAGCAGAACTGATTGGCTGCGCAAGGTCGGCTTTGCTTGAAACAGAATCCCAGCGTAATGCTCGTGAATATTGGAGTTATTACGAAGACCGAAATCGTTGGCTGGGAACTTCCGCGTCGCCAATTGCGAGCGGAAAAGCTGATTGGAAAATCGAAGTATTGGCTAAGTCTGGTTGGTTAGACGAAACGGCCGAATTCATTTTGACTTCCTTGAGCGAAATGCCCAGCGAGAAAATCGCTGTAGCCAGAAGCGAGGTG
>JBJTQD010000306.1:0-7259 GCA_046075445.1 Planctomycetota bacterium | reverse complement strand
AGCGAATCCGGCGGGCGGTGCTTATGTCGGTGGTTGGAGAGGACGTATCGCTGCTCATCGTGGATTCCGGCGGCTGGTTTCGGGGGGTGCTTCAGAGGCTGTTGGGGGATGGAGAATTTCCTCCAAAGCCTTTCGCGTTTTATCGCTCACGCCAGGATAGTCCCGCCCCAGATCGATTTGCTCTCTCCGCGACTGGCGATGCTTGACCTCGATCGGGAAAAGAAGACGAGCAAGTTTGACCGTCTCATCCTCTTTCGCCGCGGACTTGGCTGAGGCGCCGACAATCCGCGGCAAATAGTCAGACCATTTGGGGCTGTTGCCTTGTGACCAGTCGGCTTCGAACTCATCAACCAGCTGATACTCCTTCAGCTTGCGATAGAGGTTCCGCTCGCTGATCCCCAGCGCCGCCGCCGTCTCCTCACGGTTGTTGTTTTTGTCGCTCAGTGTTTTCTCGATTGCCCAGCGTTCGATTTCAGCCATCGTCTTGCCGAGCAGGCTCTCTTCTGGGAGTTCAGTCGCGCTCGGTTTCGTCGGCGACTCGCTGGAAGGAATCGTTGCTGCTGTCGGCTCGGCTGGAGTGGGGACGGGCGCGACCGACGTCGCTTTGGTGGCACCGGATGCTGCGCTGGCGGCAGTGCCTTCCTCAACCTGTTCCGGCGAGAGATCGTCGATACCAAGGATCCCGTCGAGATCCATCACCACCAGACTTTCGACCACGTTTCGCAGCTGGCGGACGTTTCCTCGCCAGCTGTAGTCAACCATCCATTTGCGCAACTCGGGCGAGAAGCCTTTTACCTGTTTGTTATTCTTTTTGGAGGCAATTTTACGGAAGTGGTCGGCCAGCGGCATGATGTCGCTGCGCCGTTTGGAGAGCGGATCGAGGTGGACGGTGACCACATTCAAGCGGTAGTAGAGGTCCTCTCTGAATCGCCCCGCGGCTACTTCTTTCTGCAGGTCTTTATTGGTCGCGGCCAGCACCCGGACGTTGACTTTGATCGGCTTGTTGTCGCCGACGCGGGTGATTTCGCGTTCTTCCAAGACGCGCAGTAGCTTGATTTGAGTTGACATCGGCATGTCGCCGACCTCGTCGAGAAAAAGCGTTCCGCCATCAGCGTATTCGAACTTGCCCGGGCGATCGGAGATCGCATCGGTGAACGCGCCTTTAACGTGGCCAAACAATTCGCTTTCCACAAGGTGCTCTGTCACGGCCGCATTAATGGCAACGAAAGGCTTTTTCTTGCGGGGACTGTTTTGATGGATTGCCTGCGCGATCACCTCTTTGCCCGTGCCTGTCTCGCCAGTGATCAGCACGCCGGCATCCGAAGGAGCGATTCGCCGCAGTCGGTCAACGACACCCTTCATCGAGTCGCTGGCGAAGATCAGGTTCTCAAAGCCGAACTTCTCATCGAGCCGGCTCTGCAGTTCTTCATTCTGCCGCCGCAACTTGACCGCTTCGGCTGCTTTGACGGCAACCGCCTGCAGTCGCTTAGGGGTGACCGGCTTTTCGAGAAAGTTGAAAGCGCCTTCGCGCATCGCATCGACGGCGAGCGGAACCGTCGCATGGCCGGTGACCATAATCACTTCACAATCCTCAAGCGTCGACTTCGCCAGCTTGAGGATTTGCATCCCGTCGATATCGTTCATGACCAAGTCGGTCACGATGATTTCGTAGCTGTTCTGCTGAATCAGCTGGCTACCCTCGGTACCGCTGGTCGCAGTGGTGCATTCAAAGCCGATTCGCTCGAGGCTTTCGGTCATGGCGCGAGCCAGATCGCGATCGTTGTCGACGACCAGCACGCGGACAGTTTTGGGCGGGATTAGCAGAGATTCGGTCATCACCCCATCATATCGAAAGCGGCCGGAGTGAGGGAGTCATGGCGCGGATTGAAAGCCGATAGGAAATAGCGACTTCGGGGCCTGATAGCAGGTGCTTTCAGCGGGACTTGGCCGTAACGCTCGACCCCAATGTTACTGGCTCGGCGTTACTCGCTCGCCGTTACTCGCTCGGTAGCGACTCAAACTTTTTGACCAGCGTCGTCATCCGGCGCCGATTGGTGCCGAGGTCAGAGTGACCAACTCGGGAGGCCGATCGGAAATGGATCACGCCTTGATCGCGATCCAGAAGCAACTGCACATCGTCGACAAAGCGAAACACGAGCGTGGTGAATGCAAAATGAGCGTAATCCGCGGTCTGCTCAACCAGTCGCGTTCGGGGTTGCTCTTGAATCAGTTTGACCATTCGCTGAAAAGCCAGATCCGGGTCGCCGCTGACCCTGATGGGTTCCATCTTTTGGTCCGCGCGGGTGGCTTGTGTCGAGACGCAGTTTGGAGTCTCCGGGCAAGCGGGAAGTTTTCCGGCAGTGGGGCGCAGGTCCTGATTGGGACGTGAATGTGACAGCATCGCTTGACCGGCCATCAGGCCGGATCCAATCAGGACTAAAACGGACAGCAGCAAAAACCAGCGCCGGGATCGTCGCATTCGAGACTCGACTTGAGGGGATAACTACGGTCTCGGTCAGGCACTCAGGGCTGCTGGGCGTCGCCAAAGCCTAGTTCGCAGGTGTTAAACCGTAGCGGTTATCGGGGTCGTTCCGCTTTTCTCCGACTGTTGACCCGTCAACCGTGTTGTCCTTGCGGGTTTTAACATCGCAAGTTAGAGAACCGGGTACCAGCTGGCCGAACATCTAACTAGCGGAGCAGCCAAACGGCTCCGCTTCCTGACCCAGCCAAGCCGTTTCAACCCAAACCAGTTTTGCCGATGTGGTGTCCCAGTTGCCATAGCCGCTCCCCTTTGGTGGCGATTCAGCCGGAGGGGTTGATTTGCGCGCGGTGCCAGGTGGAAGTCGAATTTGGCGACCGCGTCACGGGCGAGCCGGTCGCGAAAGCCAAAGTAATCGGACCGCACCACAATAGGGCAGCGCACGTGGCTAAGGCAGCGCGGGTGGCTAAGGCAGCGCACGCGACAGGCACACCTGCTTTCGCGGCCACAGTTCAAGCTGCTCAGCCAAGTTCGCTGCGGATCGCTTCCGCCGCTCCGCAACTCGCAGCGTCCGAGAACTCAGCGTCCACTCCTTTAATTAGGCCCGAGGACAAACTGAGCTTCGCGCCACAGCAGCCGCTCTATCGCTTTGACTCGGCACATCCGCCGGTCGGAGGTCGAACTGCGGCGGCGATGAAGATACAGCAGGTCAAGCATTCGGCTGCGGCTGTTGAACCAAAAACACCCGCTGCGACCGAGCCCGCGCCGCCAATCGCCGCGCCTGTCGTGGAACTCCCTCGGTCCGCGGCGGAAACGCTTCCCTTTCCGCAAGTTCAAACCGCGCAGGCGACGAGGCGGCTGCCCGAAAAGGATTTTGCTCTGCTGCGGGAGTTGGCCGAGTTTTCAGAGTCAAAGCCCAAGCAGGCTGAACCGCAGCCCGCTCCGCACTCTGAGTTCGCTCTGCGGCCGGTGCCCCGCAGCTTCCTCTTTCCGCGGCGGACCAATCGCTGGCCCGGTCGGCTCTGTCTCCTGGCCGGGGGCCTCTTTATTTCCGGCCAGTCGCTGCTGATCTACTCTTTTCTGCGAGTGGAACCGCTCGGAGTTGCCGCGGGAATCCTCGCTTCGGCTGGAGCGTTTGCGTTGACCCTCTATATGATCGCACGCTATTGCGATGAAGAACTGGAACGCTAGTTCTGTGGCTGGCCCTTTCTCGGGGCATTTCTGGAAAATCCTCAGCGGCTTGGATCCCAGCCGCACGGCGCTGGGTTAAACTGGCTGAGAAATCGCCCCGTCTCTGTGTTCCGGCGATTAGCCAGTCTGCGTTGGTTCACAGTATGCATTGGTTCCTCAACGCTCGAGCGAGAGTTCGCTCCACTGGCCCGTTGTCTTCGTTGTCACACTTTCGAAGCCGAGAGAAGCCTCATGACTAGACTCCGCAATCTGTTCGCAGTGTTGGCTTGGCCTCTTCTACTATCCGGTTTGGCGGCAGCTCAGGCCGGTTTGGCGGCAGCTCAGGAATTCAAAGCTCCGCTGCTGGATCATGCTGGCCGGATGGCTAACTTCGAGCGGCATCTCGAGATGCGAAATAGTTCGCCCTATAAAGAGTACAAGTGGAAGCACATCGGCCCGCTCTCGATGTGTGGTCGTGTGACGGATATCGCCAAGCCGCTCGATCGGCCCAGCACGTTCTACATCTCAACCGCTTCCGGCGGTGTTTGGAAAACGGAAAACGAAGGAACGACTTGGGTCCCGATTTTTGAGGATGCTCCATCGGCTTCAACCGGCACCATCGCCGTCGACCCGCAGAACTCCAATACGCTCTGGGTCGGTACGGGCGAATCGAATATTTTCCGCAGCTCAATGGCCGGAACCGGCGTCTATAAATCGACCGACGGCGGAGCGACTTGGAAGTATGTCGGATTGGGCGAGAGCCAACACATCGCTCGGATTGTGATTCATCCGCGAGACTCCAACACGGTCTACGTGGCAGCTTGCGGAAACGAATACACGGCTAACCCAGAACGCGGGATCTACAAAACAACTGACGGCGGTGCGACTTGGAACAAGGTCCTTTACGAAGACGAGATGGCGGGCGGTTACGACCTTGTGATCGATCCGAAAGACCCCAACACGCTCTATGCCTCGATGTGGCATCGGATTCGCCGACCGTGGAGCGATCCCGTGCCTGGACCGGGAGGCGGCGTTTACCGCACGACCGACGGAGGCAAAAACTGGACGCTACTGACCAAGGGACTTCCCGAACGAGGAATCGCCGGCCGTACTGGCTTGGCCATCTCCGCCAGCCAGCCCAGCACGATCTACGCGATTGTCGACAGCCACGCGGTCGTTGGTCAGGCTGAAGACGGCCAGCGCGACAGCTACGGTCGGGCCCGCGGCGAACTCAAGAAAGGCGCCGAGGTTTATCGCTCCGATGATCGCGGCGAAACGTGGACGCAGACCAGTGGCGATGACCGGGCAATGCGCGGGCTGTTCTCCACTTATGGCTGGGTGTTCGGGCAGATTCGCGTCGACCCGACCAATCCCGAAGTCATTTACACCCTCGGCGTGCCGCTGCTCAAAAGCGAGGACGGCGGCAAGACATTCAAGGGGCTGAATTACCGCGGCCTGCACTCCGACCATCATGCCCTCTGGATCGATCCGGCGAATCCCAACTACCTGATCAACGGCAACGATGGCGGAATCAACCTCTCCTACGATGGGGGCAAGACTTGGAAGAATATCGAAAACCTTCCCGTCGTGCAGTTCTACAACGTGGCGGTTGACTGGGCCAAGCCGTTCAATGTCTATGGCTCGATTCAAGACAACATGAGCTGGACCGGTCCCTCGGACCACGATCCACGCCGCAGCGACCCCGACCAGTGGAAGCCAACGGCCGGTGGTGAAGCGAGCTATCACGCGATCGACCCGAATGATCCGAATACGCTCTACTCCGAAACGTTTTACGGCTCGATCATTCGCACCAATCCGGCGACCAATGAGACCAAGCCAATCAAGCCGGAATCGCCGGACGACCAGCCGCTGCGAGGACAGTGGCTCGCTCCGTTCCAGCTCTCACCGCATAACTCACAGGTGGTCTACCACGGGATGAACCGGGTGTTCCGCTCGATGAACCGCGGAGACAATTGGGAGTGCATCAGCCCCGACCTGACGCACAACGATCCCGGCAAGCAGGGGAACATCTCGTTCGCGACGATCTCGACGCTTTGCGAATCACCCCTGAAGTTTGGGCTGCTTTACGTCGGTACTGATGACGGGCGAGTGCATGTGACGCGCGACCACGGTTTGACTTGGACCGAGATCACCAAGGGGCTGCCTCCGTTTAAGTGGGTCTCGCGGGTGTGGGCTTCCAAGTTCAAAGAAGGGACTGTCTACCTGACGCTCAACGGCAAGACGGACAACGATTTTCAGGCCTACGTTTATCGCTCGGATGACTACGGAGCGACTTGGCAGGATATCTCCGCAGGTATTCCAGGTGGACCGATCAACGTGATCAAGGAAGACAACAAGCACGCGGGGCTGATATACGTCGGCTCTGACCTCGGGGTCTACGCCAGCGCCGACGACGGAGCGACTTGGCAGGTGCTCGGGAGCGAATTGCCTCTGACCTTTGTCCACGACCTCGTGATCCATCCGCGCGATAACGTCTGCGTGGTCGCGACCCACGGCCGGGGAATGTTCACGCTCGACGTGCGTCCTCTGCAGCGCGCAATCGGCCGCCAGCGCTCCCCCAACGAAAAACCAGAGCCCGACGCGGAGTCAAAGGATTAATTCGGGGAGAGAAAGTGAAACACAGAGAACGCAGAGGGAACAGAGAGAAGAAGTAAAAAGTAGGGAGAGAAGCGGATTGGTTTTATCGTTTAGCCTGCACGCGGCTTTTCGTTAACGCTATAGCCGGCTTTCAGTTTAGCCCGCAGCTGGAGCTTTTTCTTCGTTTAGCCCGTAGCCGAAGCCCAAAGCCTTCCGGCTTTGGCGCAGGCGAGGCGAAGCGCAAGTGCGTCCCACCCCCCAATTCCCCACGCTGCTTCTTTCTCTTAATTCCCTCCCATTAGTGCCAATCAGCGGTTCGCTCGTTCTTTCCCCCCGAAAATAGATCCTGTTTCGGCCGGGACCTTTCGCTAAACTAAATCGCTTAGCCGCCGCAGCCGGGAGTAAAGCCACCCAGTTGCCGCGCGGGTTTTACGTTTTCTTTACTCGAGGAGAGACGCATGAAATTGAGTTGGCTGAAACTGGGCGCGATGGCACTTGCCGTAGCGACCGGTACGCCAGCTTTTCTGCTGACCAGCGCGGCCGCCATGCCGCCTGCGGTCTTGCAGGAAGGCGAGGCTGAAAAGTCCGGCGAAGAGCCGGCACAGGAGCCACAGACGCCGGAGGAAAAGCTGGCGGCTTGGCAAAAGGAATATCAGGAACAGATGATGAAGTTCAGTCAGGCCGCGCGGGCAGCGAAGACTCCCGAAGAGCGGGCTGAGGTGATGAAACTCCAGCCCAAGCCGATGGAGTTCGTCGAAAAGTTCATCGCTCTGGCCAAAGAAAATCCAAAGACTCCGATCGCCGCCAAGGCTCTGGTCTGGGTCGCCATGAATGGACGGGGAACACCGGCCAGCGCCGAGGCAACTAAGCTGTTGCTCGAAGACCATCCAGACTCGCTGGAAATCGGAACGATCGTCCAGATGCTCGGCATGGGGATGCCCGATCCGAACAACGAGACGCTGCTGCAGAAGATCATCCAGACCTCGCCGCACGACGAGGTGAAGGCCAAGGC
>JBJTQD010000305.1:0-603 GCA_046075445.1 Planctomycetota bacterium | reverse complement strand
ACAAGTGCCACGAGGATTGGCGCTGAAAGGCAAAAGTTGATTTCACTCGCAGAAGCGTAAAAATTTCTCCGCGAGTTTCCAATCGAAAAGATAGGTAAAGCCTGATGTCTGAAGAATCAACGATTGCACCGTGGGCGCATCCAAAAACGCATGAGTGGTTTGAGACGATCTTTGATCGCTCCGGCGTCCTGCTGCGTTTGTCCGAGGAAGTTTATCGCGATTCCAGCCAGATTGAGCTGCCTCAGATTCGCCTCTTTGCCTCGCTCTTGATGCTGCTGGGGCGGGACGGAATTTGGCCCGCTTCGCAAAGGAATGAGCTGGTCAAAATGGCGGAACGGTTGAGCGAGCTGCTGAAGGAAAAATTGAAGGAGCCACGGACCGCGATGACAATAGAAGAGCACAAGTTGCAAGGGCAACTGGTGGCTGAGGCAGAGCATGAGGTTGAGCTGCTTCGGCGGATGGTCGGTATTTCCCGCAGGTTGAACAAGCTGGGACAGCCGACGAGTTGGAAAGGTTTTTGGAACGCCTAGGCAAAAGGCCTTTGTGTTGCCCTGTCTTTTTTCGGATTGAGTTAGCATGAGATATTCACCGTTAGCTCCGTGG
>JBJTQD010000304.1:0-4645 GCA_046075445.1 Planctomycetota bacterium | reverse complement strand
CAGCCAAGGCCGCGAGTTCAGCGACAATGAGTTTCTTGCCAAGCTGCTGAAGACGCCATGAAGACCGCAACAGAAAAGGGCCGGGGGTCAATTCGCGAATTGCCCCCCGTCCCCTTTAAGGCAAGATAGGAGCTTTTATGTTCAACCGCCTTGTTTCTTTAGTTTTGGCATTCTGGTTGGTTCAGGTTGCGGTTGCGCACAAGCACGTTAAATCGCAAGACGGATCGCTCTCGGTTGAAGTGGCTGATGACCTCTCGCTTAAGGATCCGGTTCGCAAAAAAGAGTTGCCCTTCAAGGTTTACTATCCCAAGACCGGCGGGCCTTACCCGGTGATTGTTTTTTCGCACGGATTCGGCGGCAACAAGGACGGGTTTGGTCCAGTGGGTAAACACTGGGCGAGTCAGGGGTATGTGGTGATTCATCCGTCGCATGAAGATGGACTCAGTCGGCAGGGGAACGAAGCGCGGAATTCCGGCGGCGAAGGGGGCGGGCTTCGCGGTCGGCTTGGAAATTTGCGCAACGACCTGAGCGACACAAATAAAATCAGTGGCCGGGTCGCCGATCTGGTTTTGGTTTTGGACAAGCTGGAAGACTTGCCGAATTTGGCACCCGGGCTGAAGGGGAAGCTCGACAGCAAAACGATCGGTGTTGCCGGGCATTCGTTTGGCGCTTACACCGCGATGCTAATCGGTGGCGTGACGACTGATTTTGGCAAGGAGAAGGACAAGAGCTTTCTCGACAAACGGGTGAAATGTATTCTGCCGATTTCTGCACAGGGGACAGGGCAGCAAGGCCTGACTGAGCAGAGCTGGAACGCGTTGCGGATGCCGATGATGACGATTACGGGAACGGAGGATCGTGGTGTTGGCGGGCAAAGCGTTGAGTGGAGGAAAGAGCCCTACAAGTACAGCCCAGCCGGAGACAAGTATCTGATCGTGATCGAGGGAGCCAATCACATGTCCTACGGTGGAGCGCTCCGGATTCGTGGCGGCGGCGTAACGGAAATCGTCAATTTCAGCACCACCAAGTACTGGGATGCCTATCTGAAGAATTCGCAGGAGGCAAAAGAGTACTTACAGTCAGGCAAACTCTTAAAAGACTTTGCCGGCAAGTGCACGTTGGATAAGAAGTAAGGACAATAATCACATCAGGCAAAGGCAGTCTCCCTGCGTGCCTGAAAAGTCAGAACGCAGGCCGGTGCCAAACAAGCTTTTGCAACGTTGAAATTCAAACCAAATCGCCAGTCTTCCTCCACTCCATCACTTTTATCCTCGAGCTCTTTCTTTCCCATTAGCGATCATCAGTGGTTCCCTTCTTCACTTTCCTCTTCCTCGTTTATTTCCATTAGTGTCGATTCGTGGTTCCCTCCTCTCCAGACCTGAACCCGAGTTAACTTTAATTCTCCGACCTAGGACTGACTCCATGGCATGCCATTTTTTTCTTCCGCGAGGGTTAGGATTCTCTCGATTGCTGACTTTGCTGCTTTGCTTGGGGCTGCAAATGTCTCCAACTGCATTGGCGGCGCAGCAGAATCTGGAGCAGCGATTTGAGCAACTGGACCGCAATCGCGACGGAAAGGTGACGACGGAGGAGCTGAAGCAACCGGCACTGTTCAAGATGCTGGATGCTGACGGCAATGGCGAGATCACGCTCGAGGAGGCGGCTAGTGCTGCGCCGCGGGGCAGGGGGCGACCCGGCGGGGCGGGGAGTGGCTTGAACCGTGTTCTTGGCGACGATGAGCTGGTCCCCGAAGAGCCAGCTGAACTGCTTTCGGCACCGGTCCGGCAGGGTCCCAAGCTCTTGGTCGCAGGAGAGCATGGCGTAGGCCGTTTTGTGGAAGACTTCAACTTTATCGATTTGCAAGGAAAGGCCCGGACGCTGCATGGCGATTCCCAAACCGCCGTGACCGTGGTGGCATTGACCAGCACGAGTTGCCCGATCAGCAAAAAGTACCTTCCCACGTTGATTGAGCTGCAGCGGCAGTATGCGCCGCGCGGTGTTCGCTTGCTTCTGGTGAACTCGATCGCTTCGGATAAACCTGAGGAGTTGAAAGCTGCTGCCGCGCGGTTTGAGCCGGATGTGGAGTACACTTTCGATCAAGATGCGAGGCTGGCTGCTCACCTGGCGGCGACCAGCACCACCGATGTGTTTGTGATCGACCGCTCAAATACGGTGGTCTACCATGGTGCCGTCGACGATCAGTACGGGTTTGGATATTCCATCGACGCCCCGCGCTATACCTATCTCCGCGATGCGATCGAGGCGACGCTGGCTCAGCGCCCCGTGCTGGTGGCGGCAACGGCGGCTCCCGGTTGTGTGTTGAAGCAGCCGACAGCAAGGAAGTCGCAGGACGAGGTGACGTATCACAATCAGGTAGCTCGGCTGTTACAGCGACACTGTGTTGAATGCCATCGGGAGGGTGGGGTTGGTCCGTTCGCGCTCGATAGCTACGAGGATGCGGTCGCTCACGCGGCGATGATTCGGGATGTCGTCGAGCGCGGAGCTATGCCGCCCTGGTTTGCCGCCAAGTCGGAGGGCGAGACAGTTGCGCCGTGGGTTAATGATCGATCGCTTTCCCCCTCGGAGAAGGAACTGCTCTTCGCCTGGATTGATAATCAGGCGCCGGCGGGTGACGCATCGGAGTCTCCCAGCCCGCGAACGTTCGCTGATGGTTGGCTGATCGGCAAGCCCGACGCGGTGTTTGAGTTTCCTCAGCCGGTGAAGGTCAAGGCAAGTGGAACGATGCCGTATCAAAACATTTGGGTTGAGACCAAGCTTGAAGCAGACCAGTGGGTGCAGGCGATTGAAGTCCGGCCCGGGAATCCGGGTGTGGTGCACCACGTGTTGGTCTTTGTTCAGGACGAAGACGAGTCGGACGGGCCACGCGATAATGCAGCGGATGAGCGGGGCGGTTATTGGGGGGTCTATGTGCCGGGCAACAGCACGCTGGTCTACCCCGAGGGTTACGCCAAGCGATTACCCAAAGCCGCGCGGTTGCGGTTCCAGATGCATTACACGCCAAACGGGACGGCGACGGAGGATCGGACGAGGATTGGTCTGGTGTATGCTCAGCAGGAACCCAAACACGAAGTGCGGGTGGCGGCGGTAGCCAATCCAGGCTTTCGGATTCCCGCGGGTGCTGACAATCATCAAGTCGTTGGCAACATTCGCAATGTGCCGGTCGAGATTCAAATTCTCGCTTTCCTGCCGCACATGCACCTCCGGGGAAAAGCCGCGCGGTACGACCTGATTTCCGGCGGTGAGACGCGGACGATGCTCGACATTCCCCAGTACGATTTCAATTGGCAACTACTCTATCGCTACGCCGAGCCGGTTCCGGT
This sequence comes from Planctomycetota bacterium, assembly GCA_046075445.1. GTDB lineage: Bacteria > Planctomycetota > Planctomycetia > Pirellulales > Pirellulaceae > BJ22. The sequence goes on along the minus strand of JBJTQD010000304.1, from coordinate 1,304 downwards.
CAAGCAAGGCGACACGCTGCGATTCACTGCATGGTACGACAACAGCAGCGGCAATCCGGCAAATCCTGACCCGACGAGGGAGGTGCGTTGGGGGCCGCAAACTGACGATGAGATGCATCTCGGTTACGTCGAATACATTGTTCCCGGAGCGAAGCCGGGCGACCCCAATCCGCTGAGCCCGCGGAATCGACTGCGGGGAGCTTTCCGCAACCTCAGAGGGGGATCGGATGCCGCGGGTTCTGGAAACGAGCTGTTCCAGCAACTCGACGCCGATGGCGATGGCAGTGTGACGCGCGACGAGGTGAAGTCCAAATATCCGAATAACCCAGCCCTTGCGACCACGATTTTTGATCGACTCGATTCCGACAGGAACGGCTCCTTGAGTCGCGAGGAGCTTGCCAAATTCAGCGAACTGACGAAGCGGTGAGTACATCAAAAGAGTAAATCAAAAAGGTCAGGCCTTTTTGATTTGGTCAACTTCCTAATGGCTCCATCAAATAGGCCTGACCCCTTTGATTTTAATGAAAGGGTGCTTTCATGAGAACAATTCTGCTAGCCCTGTCTTTCGTGGCCTGTTTGCTGTGGTTCCAGAGCGAGCTGTGGGCTCAACCCGGCGGAAGAGGGCCGGGTGGTAAAGGTCCGGGAGGCCGAGGGGCGAGTCCGGGTGGAGGGCCGAAGGGGAATGCCAAGGGAAACTCCGGTGGACTCCGAAATGGACCTCAACAGCCAGCCAACGCTGCGAGGAACAGGTCCAGCCGTTCCAGCGGCGGCTTTGGGCGGCCCAATTCGGGCACCCTCAATTTGGGAAGTGGCAAAGGCCGGTATTCAATGAACCAGGGAGACCAGTTTCTGTTAACGGGACAAAGCCAGGGTACGTGGTTGCTGGGAGGAGAGCCGCAATCCATTCACCCCAGATACCGCAGGGAAGAGGGAGTTAAGGCGTCGGGGAAAGACGACGCAGTTTTCTCCGGCGACCTTAACCGTCCGGAGGAACGACCAAATTGGATGAGCGAAACCCAGCAACAAAATCTCAACCAACTGCGAGCGGATCTAGCTGGTATTCGCGAGGGCTCAAATGTTACTCCAGAGCAGAAGAATGATTTAAAGAACAGCCTGATGACGTTGGCAGATGGAGCTACAAAGCCCTCAGCGGCTTCCGTCGAAGCGCTCAGCAGCAGCCTGCAGTCGGCACTGGCGGACCAAACGCTCACCAATCTCGAAAAAGCTCAACTCGCGAGCTGCGTGCAGGAGGTATTGAACAGTGCCAATATTCCCCCCGACGAAGTCTCGGCAGTAATTGAAGA
>JBJTQD010000303.1:0-2856 GCA_046075445.1 Planctomycetota bacterium | reverse complement strand
CAAGCATACGCTGAACGTTCTGAACCGGGGGCTGGCGCGAAGCCCGGCTGACGGAGACAAGAGGCGGCGTGCGAATTTTGGGCGGTCCGCACCTGCGCATCGCCTGCGCCAAAGCCTGGCGGCTTTGGGCTGCGGCTACGGGCTAAACGAAGACGAAGCCGGGAAAACGGCCACCACTGACCTTGTGTCAGTGGAGCCATGACTAGCCGGCTACTCATGCCGCGCAGAAAATTAAATGCCCACCACCCGACCTTGTGTCGGTGGAGGCGTGACTAGCAGGCTACACCGACCGCGGAGGCAATTGACGCACCTCGGAAAGTAGCTCCAGAGTCATGCTCCCACCGACGCAAGGTCGGGTGGTGAGCAAAGCACTGATGCCGAGGAGGCTCTAGCCAATCAGTCATGGCTCCACCGACGCGAGGTCGGATGGTGGACCAAGCAAAACGCGGGATGATCCCAACCGGGGGACTGGCGCGAAGAGTCGGCTGACGGAGACAAGCGGCGGGTGGTTTGTACTGCTTGATCAACTTGCGCTGCACCTCGCCTGCGCCAAAGCCGGAAGGCTTTGGGCTCTGGCTATGGGCTAAACGAAGAAAAGGAAGGCTTTGGGCTCTGGCAGCGAGCTAAACGAGAAAACCGAAGACATTGGACTGCGGCTAGACGCTAGACGAAGAGCCTGCGGCTTGAGAAAAAAGCCATTCAATCGGGCATCCAGCGGCGGGCTACGTCGCGGGCGAATTCAATGTCTCGATGGAGCTGCGTTCTCAGCGCGGCGACGTCTTCGAACGCCTGCACACCGCGCACTCGCTCGATAAAGTCCACCTCGAGCACCGTCCCGTAAAGCGAGCCCTCGAAATCAAGCACGTGGATCTCGACTTTCGAAGCGTGCTCTCCAAACGTCGGATTGGGCCCAATGTGCACTGCGGTCCAAAACCAGCGGCGTTCGATTAGGGCTCGACCAACGTAGACACCGTGTGCCGGGACCAGCGTGTCGATCGCGTCGAGATTCGCCGTCGGAAAACCGAGACTCGCCCCGCGGGCCGATCCGTGCACCACCAAGCCGCGAATCCGATAAGGCTGGGTCAATAAACTCCGCGCGCCGGAGACGTCGCCCAAGCCAATCAAGCGGCGGATCCGGCTGCTGCTGATCATCTCCTCGCCCGCTTTTTCCAACTTGGGCTGGACCACTTCCAGTTCCATCTCATTCGCCACGCACAGCTCCCCAAGTCGCTGCACGTCGCCCCGGCGCTCGTGGCCGAAAAAGAAATTCGGACCTTCCACCATCGCCCGCGCGCCGATTTGTTCAAGCACAATTCGCTGGAAGAAATCCCCGTACTCCAGCTGCAGCAGCGCCATGTCTGTCGGATAGGCAACGACCACGTCGACGCCCAGCTCGGAGAGCAGTTCGGCTTTGCGATCAATCCAGGTCAGCGGAGGAGGGGACTGATCCGGGCGCAGCAACCGGGCAGGGTGGGGGTCAAACGTAAAGACGATCGCCGGACCACCAACTCGCGCAGCGTGCTGCTTCAGCCGCTGCATGACGTGCTTGTGGCCGCGATGGACGCCATCGAAGTTTCCAATCGTCAGCGCCCCGCCGCGCAATTCGGCAGGAAACGAATCCAAGCGTCGCAGCAGTCTCACGGGACCTCCTGTCCTTGAGCATCAATTCGCTTGAGGCTGGGAAACTCCAGCGTGAACTGGGACCCGTGATTCACCGCGCTGTCGACCAAAATACGGCCGCCGTGGGCTTCAATAATCTTCTTCGCAGTCGGCAATCCCAATCCCGATCCGCCTTCCTTGTTCGTATAGAACGTGGTGAACATGTTGATCAACGTCTTGTCATCAATTCCGCAGCCGGTGTCGATCAGGTCCAAGGCCACGCCCGATCGGGTGATCCGCGTTCGAGCCACCAACTGGCCACCATTGGGCATCGCCTCAATCGCGTTTTTCACGAGATTCATCAGTGCGGCCTGCAGCGTTTGCGACTCCAGCCGAATCAGCGGCAGATCCGGGTCGAGGTAACGGATCACTTCAATGTTTTGCTGCTTTGCCTGAGGAGCAAAAAAGTCGAGCACCTGCGCGATCTGATCATTCAGGTTGCCGACCTTCAGCTCAAGATTCTGCATCCTCGCGAAGCGGAGAAAATCATTGAGCAGGTTCTCCAGCCGCACGCATTGGCGATTGACCGTGACGATTCGCTCTTTGGCTCGCCTTACTTGAGGACTATCGAGCTCGTCAAAGTCCTCCGCCAACAGCTCCATGTTCATCCGAATGACGGCGAGCGGATTCTTGATCTCATGAGCCAAACTTCCCGCCAGCGCGGCCAGCTCATCGTACTGGTCGCGCAGCACCCGCATGCTGACAGGTCCGCCCGCACCCGGTGGAGTCAGATCTGCCGGTTGGGCTTCGTCCCGTCGCGAATTGGAATCAGTTGAATCAGCGGCCGTCACTAGCTTTCTCCGCCCGGAAATTTCTCTGGTGTCATTCTAATTTCCACCGAGCGACGGGGACAGGCGGTCCGGCACCGCGCAAACTGGCATCGCGCAAACCGGCAGCGAGTTTACCGGCAGCGCACATCTTGGCAGCGCGAAAAAAAACCGGGAGTGGCTTTGAGCAGTCACTCCCGGTTGGGTGATTAAAGCTGAATCAACATTGAGCAGCCTGACTAGCGGTCGTAACGTCCGCGACCGCCGCCGCGTCCACCGCGGTCTCGGCCGCCGCCGCCGCCACCGCCGCCGCCGCCACCGCCGCCGCCACCGCCGTGTCCACCGCGACCGCGTCCACCGCCGCCACCATGACGTCCACCGCCGCCACCGCCGCCGCCACCGCCGCCGTGTCCACCACGACCACGGCCAC
>JBJTQD010000302.1:0-2595 GCA_046075445.1 Planctomycetota bacterium | reverse complement strand
AATTCCGCGACAGCACTCCCCCCGAAAGACTCAAGCGAGCAATCGTAGACACTAACGCTGAGATCCATCGCAAGGGACAGGCAAACGAAGAATTTCACCATATGGGGACGACTTGCTCGGCCCTGACGCTCTCGCCCGACGGCGCACTGGCCGCTCACGTCGGCGACAGTCGCGTCTACCGATTTCGCAATAACCGACTCGAACAACTCACCTTCGACCACAGCCTAGTGTGGGAGATGCGGGCGGCCGGTAGTCTGACCAACAAGGACGACCTGAGCAAAATCCCCAAGAACGTGATCACACGCTCACTGGGGCCATATCCGGAAGTCCAAGTCGACCTCGAAGGTCCCTTTCCTGTGCTTCCGGGCGACTCTTATTTGCTCTGCAGCGACGGGCTCACGGGCCAAGTGACCGATGAGGAAATCGGTGCGGTGCTGGCCGTGTTACCGCCAGCCGAAGCGACCCGCTTTTTGATCGATCTCGCTAACTTGCGCGGCGGTCCAGACAACACCACAATCATCATTGCCCGCGTTAATTCGCCACTTCCCAATACCGTCCCCTCACCCGTTAGAGCGACACCGGCCGGGAAGTCGAACAAAAAATTATTCGCCCTACTGACTGGGCTGGCGGGCATTTTGCTGCTGTTTTCGCTGGTCATGGTCGCCAGCAAACTCTGGCTCGGAATTATCCCAGCCGTCCTCGCCGTAATTCTGCTTTTCGTGTCCCTGATCAAACTGACTGGCGGACCGCAAGGTTCAACTTCCGCTTCTTCGGGTCAAAGCTACGGCAAAGGGCCGTACACTCAAACCGACTGCGGTGCTGCGGGCTGGGAACTGACCAAGCATCTCAAAGCGATGGCGGAACAGATTCTCAACGAAGCCAAGTCGCGCGACTGGAAACTCGATCCAAAACAGCTAGCAACCCTGCTGAGCGAAGGCGAGAAGGCTCTGCAAGCGAAAGAACTTCGGACGGCGCTTCGCAGTTATGCCCTGACCGTTTCTGACCTGATGAACCAGATTCGCAATCAACCCGGATCGGGAAACTCCTCGATCGAGTTCTAGTATCTGCCTCTGGGCGAGTCTTTATCGGGTGTTCTGCGTGTCCGCTCGCCCCAACTGCTCTGGGGCCGAACGCCGGTTTTCCGCTACACTCCGCGGCGGCCGACAACCGCCCTTGCTTTGCTTTTAGCACCCATCAGCGCCCGTACGAAGTATGAGTTGCATCACCCGCCATGTCGTCAGCGAACTGCTTAAAGCGTTCGCACTTGCGCTCAGCGCGATGACGACCCTGATGGTGATGATTTTTTTGGTTCAAGAAGCTTGGCGGGAAAAGCTCACCGTTACCGCAATCCTCCAATTGCTCCCGTACACGCTGCCGACAGCGCTTTGCTTCGCCATTCCGGGCACGATCCTGTTTGCCGCAACGGTAGTCTACGGACGAATGAGCGCCTCCAATGAAGTCGTCGCGGTCAAAGCACTCGGAATACCTCCGATCAAATTGATTATCCCCGGCCTGATCCTCGCCTTTCTGATGAGCTTGCTGACCGTCTATCTGAATGACCTCTCCGTCTCCTGGGGACGAAGAGGTATTTACCGAGTCATCCTCCACTCATCGGCCCAGTCGATCTACTCGATGCTCCGGTCGGAGGGCACGTTTTCCAAAGGCAAAATTTACATCGATGTCGATGAAATCCGCGGACAGGATTTAATCAATCCCTTCATCGTCCGGCAGGAAGATGATCCGAAAGATACGCTACAGATCCGAGCCGAACGCGCGCGGATTCTGGTCGATCCAAAAGAAGATCAACTCGTCATCCAGTTGTTGAATGCAACCATCATGCTGGGGACCGAAGTCCGTAGCTGGATCGATCGCAAGGACTTCCCGATTCCACTTGGGGATGTGACTAAGAAATCGGGCGTTGCCGACAGCCCCTCAAACCTTTCGCTCCGCGAGATGCCCGAGCAGCTTTCCGAGCAGCAGCAGTTAACGGACACCCAGCAACAGGCACTCGCGCTGAAACTGGTTTCGCAGGTCGTCGGCGGCGATGTCGTCGGGCTGACTCATCCCGAATGGGGCGGCGAACTCTATCAACTGGAGAAAGGTGTCTTCCGCGAGTATCGTTTGCTCGCCGAACCTTGGCGGCGCTGGGCAAACGGTTTCAGCTGCCTCTGCTTCGTCCTGGTCGGCGCTCCGCTGGCGATTCAATTGCGGAAGTTTGATTTCTGGACGAACTTCGCCCTCTGCTTTATTCCGATCCTGGTACTCTACTATCCGCTCCTGATGCTCGGAGTGGGACAAGCCAAATCGGGAGACCTCCCTCCAATCGCTGTCTGGCTTGGGAACGTCGCCATGGTGCTGATCGGAGTCACGCTGATCCGCAAGGTGCAGCGCAGCTGATACCGCAACTGCGATTCACCTCGCCTGCGCCAAAGCCGAGCCGGCTTTGGGCTTCGGCTACGGGCTAGGCGCTAGCCGCCGGTGGAAACATGAGCGGCTAGGCGCTAGCCGCCGGTGGAAACCTGAAACACCCCAGCCACTGTTCAGCGAAACGAGAACCGCTGCCAGCCAACATTTCCCAACGCGAGAATTTACTCG
>JBJTQD010000301.1:0-2842 GCA_046075445.1 Planctomycetota bacterium | reverse complement strand
CGAAAACCCGACACTCGCCGAGATGACTCGGGCAGCCCTGCATGTGCTCGGACACCGAGAGACCGAAAAAGCCAACAAAGGCTTCTGGTTGATGGTCGAACCGGGCGACGTGGACTGGGCGAATCACAACAACAATCTCGACGACTCGATTGGCGCAGTGCTCAGTGGCGATGCGGCTTTTGAGGAAATCGTGAAGTGGATTGAAGAGCGAAATTGCTGGGACGATTCACTTGTGATTGTCACAGCCGACCATGGGCACTTTTTCAATTTGACTCGCCCCGAAGTTTTGATCGCGCCGAAATCAGAAGAGAGTCAGGCCGCTGACGGCAAGTAAGCGCGACCTTATTTGCTTAATGGTTGCATCTTAAATAAGCAACGATGCAATCTTGAAAGTTGTGATGGATCGATACAGAGCGAAACAGGAATTCCCCATGCGAAACAAAGTTGCCGCTTGCTTAGTCCTTTTCTTTCTCGGCTTCGCTCCGCAGTTGAGAGCACAGGAGACCGGCTCGGAATGGTCTCGCTTTCGCGGGCCCAATGGCAGTGGCATCGCCAGTGAAGTCAGACTGCCAACGGACCTCAGCCCGAAGTCTGCGGCTTGGTCGATAGACTTGCCGGGACCGGGGCACAGTTGTCCGGTCGTATGGGGAGATAAGATTTGGCTGACCAGCTTCCGCGAGTCAACGTCGGAATGGGTGCTTAGTTGTTTCGATGTGAACGACGGACGAATGCTTTGGGAGCAAGCGAAGAAACTCCAGCCTCATCCGATGCATCGCTTGAACAATCCAGCGACCAGCACGCCGGCCGTCGATGCGCAGGCAATTTACACACTGGTCATGGAGCCTGAACACCTGCGACTGATCGCTTGGAATCATCAGGGCGAAGAATTGTGGCAGCGAGACTTTGGAACTTGGGTCGCGCAGCACGGCTTTGCCGCGTCGCCGATCGTCTGGCAGGACAAGGTTGTGGTGCTGAACTCTCAGGAACCTTGGGAGGGATTGCCGAAGCCGGGAGATAGCAGGCTGCTCGCGGTGAAAGCGAGTGACGGAAGTGATGTCTGGAGCTGTGACCTCAAGGAGGACAAGGCCTGTTACGCGACGCCGCTGGTTTGGCGAGATGGGTCGAACAAGGAGTGGCTCGTCTGCACCACCCAAGGCGATGGAGTCTTGGTTGTCGATCCGGCGACCGGTGAGAAGGCTTGGAATCAAGTGGCTTTCAAACAGCGAACCGTTGGCAGTCCGATCCTCAGCGGCAATCGGTTGATTGCCAACAATGGGTCAGGCGGTGGCGGCAACTACCTGGTCAGCATGCGGCTGGACGACCGCGACCACGCGACGACTTGGGAGATGCGGCAAAGCGCCAGTTACGTCCCGACGCTAATCGAAGTCGACTCGCGGGTTTACGTGTTCGCAGACAACGGTGTGGTGACTTGTTTGGAAACGGCAAGCGGCAAGGAAGTCTGGCGCGAGCGGCTGAGCGAAGGCTTTTGGGCTTCACCGGTTTCCGATGGGCAATCGATTTATTGCCTCGATAAGAATGGCTTGGCGAAAGTCCTCAAGGCTGGCGACAAGTGTGAAGTGCTTGGCTCATACGATTTAGGCGCGCCCTCTCAAGCCGCGGCGGCGATCGCCAGCGGTCGCATCTTTTTTCGGACCACTGCGAAGTTCTATTGTTTTGAGGCGAACGCAGGTAAGTAAAAAGCATTTTTCCGACCCATGCCTCGCTGGGCTTGAGTCGCCATGAGTTGGTCAGGCATTTTCGGATAGACCAGAGGGTTATGGTGCGTATCCCGGGAGCGGGCCCCAGATCTCTTTTAGCAGCGCAAAGACTTCAGGCTCTGCTTGCTGTAGTTCGCCGGCTACAAAGGGATAGAAGTCGTTTGTTCCGAAGTAGGACTCGGTCATCTCGGCGAAGAACTCTTGCGGGTTGGTCAGGCCGTAGTGGTCGCGGTTGTGGCCGAGCGTTGTTATGACCGATTTGTAGGTTTCGTTCTGGCAGAACTTTTCCCAAGCGGCGACGACCCGGGGATCATCAAAGCCGATCGTTTGGTCGTGAAACGCGTGAGCCAATTCGTGCAGCACCACCGAGGGCATCCGTAGATTTTCCGAAGGAGAAAGAAAGTCGCTGACCTCGGGAATGTGGACGCAGCGGGCCAGCTGGGGGCTGTAGCCGTTCGCTTTGAGCCACCCGGCGCTGGGGTGGTACTGCATCGCGGTGAGCTTGCCGTGATTCAGGTCGATCTGAATCGTCACGCTCCGAAGTTTTTCCAGCGATTTCTCCGGCATGACCGTTGTGATGGCGACCAAGCGGGCCGCGAGGAGTTTCAGAGCTTGCTCGCCTTTCGCTTTGTGTTCGCCCTCCAGCAACCGGTTATCGACGCGGACCGTCCAGCCCTCGATTTTCTGGGTGGTGTGAGCCGTGGGTAGCGGGGTGGTTTCGTCCGCTTTAATGCTCTGTAACCCAATCGCGATGATGAATAGTAGAGCAACTGGAACTCGGAGGCTTCGCGGAGTCGTGGGCATTTCGGGTGCTCGCTTGAGGTTGAATTTCGGAATTGTACTCCAAGCCCCGGCGACTGTCCGCGTCTGGGCTGAGGGTCACCGGCTCGAGATCCGAGTGCTAAGATGAGAGGCTCGCAATGCTAACCAACTTTCCCAACGCCAGTGAGCTTCGCGTGAGCAACCAGTCTCTTTTCGGTGCTTCTAACCGCTCGGCCGTTCAAGTTTTGAGGCGGCTTGGGTGTTTCGTTCTTCTCGTCCTTTGGCTTTCGGGAGGAGCTTTCTACTCGTTTGGTCAAGAGGCGCCGAACGTCCTGCTGATCATCGCCGACGACCAGGGCTGG
>JBJTQD010000300.1:0-2595 GCA_046075445.1 Planctomycetota bacterium | reverse complement strand
CGAGTCACTTGCGATCGCAGCGGACGCCCGGCTTGGCCCGCGTTCGGGAAAGCTGAAACTCGCCGGTCCACGATCAACAAAGAGAGGGCCCCGGCATTAAAAACCTTTGTCTCAGGACAGAACGCCCACGAGTGGTTTGATTTTCGGAACCGAAATGCATCGCTTCCTTTAGTGGTCTCGGCGGAGTTATTAATGATTTGGTTTATCGCCTTTGCGATTTACCCTTTCAATGGCAACCTAAAAACTAGCTGGCAGGTAGCCTTCAGCGGTACGTTGTTTGTAGTAATCACTCAGTTCGTGGCCGCCATCTTCATCCACCTCGCGGCCATGAAGGGCCACTCGGTACAGGACTATCAGGAAGCCGCGAGGGAACAGCGACGCCGAAAACCGGTGCCGTTTGGAATCAGCCAATTCCTCACCGCCCTCCCAATCACAACTCCCCAGATCGCCAGCGCGATGCTCCGTTCATCAGCCCGCGCGGCCGGTATCGCAGCGATTGTTATCTTTGCCTCTTTCGCCTTGCTCGGCGGCTTGAGTTGGATTTTGGCCGGCGACGCTGGCAACGTGAGCGACTCCAAATTCAATTACTGGAAGCTGGCTTCCGCAATGACAATTTGCTCGCTGCTACTCACTTTCGCCGTGCTGAATTTGACTTGCCTATACTCGCCGCGCAGAGTCAGTTGGGAGCACTGGGTCGCTCCCCTGGCGATCCTCTTGAACATGCTCAGCTTCTGGAGTCCGGCGATTCCATTCGTTTCCCTCGGAGCGGCAGGCTTAGCACTCTGCGGATTTTCGTATGCGAGCCTCCAAAGCGTAAAGCGAAACGACATTTCACTCTCCAACGCCGCCCTGCTTTGGGTCGCTGGACTTGTTGCAGCAGCCGGCTTGATCTTCTCGCTTCCGCCTGACACGCGAATGTCGCTTGGTCCGCTGCTTGGCACGCTCGTGCTGCTCGGACTCCTTCCTTGTTTCACTACCGCCTCGGCCCTCCGATTTCTCCGCACCAACTAAATGGGACGCGGGTCAATTTGACAATTGTCCCCCGAACCCGTTGATCGAGCTCACTCCCATTACTCGTCTTGCCCTGATGAAACGGACCTTCTCGATCGCAGATAAAACTGAGTCGACAAGCAAAACGCGGCGAGCGATACAAGGGCCGTGAAAGTCAATAGCCTGCCGAGAAATAGGTAACCATCTCCTCCTCCAAAAACAAGCACGCCAAAACCGAAATAGACCGGAATAGCTGCCAGATGGAGAAACAACAAGATCGCCGAAATGAACGAGATCGCTCGCAATATCTCATTCCCTCGCGGCTCGCTTTTGCGTTCGAACGTCATGGACCTACTTTAAAAAAGCGCGATGGAAAAGGGGACGGCGGGGACGGGGGTCATTTCGTGATCGTAGTTCGCGTGATTTGCCCCCCGTCCCCTTTTGTCTCCAACTACCAATTGCTCCAGACAACGAACCGCAGGTTATCTTTCGTGAACCTCTCGTCGGTCAGCAAACTGTCAATGATCTTGAATACGACAGACCAATCTGAGTTCGGAAATTCCCCGATCTCAAACCCAGCCTGCTCGACCTCAGCGAACGAAGCATGTGTATACCCGCCGATCTCCTTGGGGTATTGCGAGTCCTGCTCCACCTTACCCTGAACGAACTCTGAAACGTCCTCCGGCAAACCGCGACTGGCAAACAAGGCATCTTTCATCCGGGCAGGATCGCGAGCAATTTGTTTGGAGAGTCCAAACAGCTTTTCAGAGACCTCATCCCCGGTGTCGATCAGGGGCGAGAGATTGACGGTCGCGAACCAAATCGGCCTGTCGCTGATCGGACCAGTCGAAGTTTCAATCCACCCCTGAATCCAGTAAGGCATACCTGCTACTCATCACAAAACAATAAACAATCTCGCCACGCAGGAAGTCGTCAACGAGTTCTCGCTTATCAACTTAACCACCTGTTCCATCAGGTACGGCGACGGTCAACAGCGACAATCTCTCCGGTTGCTCCAGATTCACCAGTGGAGCCGAATCACAAACCTCGGCGTAAACCTCCGGACTCAGACTCCGCTTTCGCTTGATCGCCGTTGCCACCAGCAGGTCCAAAGCCAATTGCCACTCTACCGCTCTCGTAAACCGCCGCACTTCAGCCACTTCCACTAGCGTGAACGCGGGCAACTTATCAACGAGCCTGTCAAAACGCTCGACCACGGAACTCACGAGTGCTCTCTCAAAAAAAGGGGGACACAGCTCACTTCGTGAAAAAGGGGTCGGGGGGCAATTCGTGATTTGACCCCCGTCCCCTTTTCTTTGCCCAGGCGATGATTTATTTGTCCAACGACTCGCCGCGCAGATAGAATTCAACGCTGACGTTCGCCGTTACCTCTATCTGCCCAGGTGCCAAAACTCTTTCGACTTCGTCGTCTGATGGTGTGAAGACCGCAACGTTTGTGTTTTGCATCATATAGTTCATGCCGCGCGGCTCGCCCGCTTCCTGGATTGATTTGACCGACAGCAGTTTGGCGTCCAGTTCCTTAGCCATGGCGGTAGCCTTTTCACGCGCCGCGCGAACGGCCTGGATACGCGCCGTGTCTCGATG
>JBJTQD010000299.1:0-2259 GCA_046075445.1 Planctomycetota bacterium | reverse complement strand
GTTGGAAAGCCGCCAGCAAGCGTTGCTTGTTTTCTTCACTCGGGCTCGGCGCGACCAGCTGCGTCAACAGCTCATCCGACAGCCCCAATCCCGCCGGCCGCTCCAGACTGGCCAGTGCCAAGCGAAAGCGACCGACCATATGCTGCTGATCAAAATCCTGCGAGAGCCGCACGCGAATCCGCGATCCACCCGCGAAACCAACCGGCAATTGGAAGTGATAGGTCGCCCAGCGAGTCTTGCCCGTGCCACCGGCCAACGCCCAACCAGCCGCTCCCGTCTTTTGACCATCGAAGGTGAAACTCACCGGGTAGTTTGGCTGTTCGTAATCCGCCAAAGCACCGGCGATCGGAACCGCTCGCCAAGACTCGGGGTCCGAACTCGGGGCAATCTCGACTTCCAATTCAGTCAGCACAAAATTGCCATTCCCCGGGTTCAAGCCCGGCCCACCACCCGGCAGGCTTTGGTCCGCGAGCATCTCCAGCCGCAAACTCGACACGCCGGTCAAATCGGTCTCGGCGATCACCTCGGTGACCGTCTTCCCCTTCGACTCGCGAGTCAGCACGGAGCGGTCAGCCAAAACCTCAATCGCCGCGCCGCTGGACTGCTGCACGCTCTGCGGCAACAACAGGTGCCACTGACTGCGGCTCAGTTGCTGCTTTCGCCAGCGCTGATACTCTTCCTCCTGCCGAGCCTGATACTGCTGCATCGCTTGATCGGCTGCGGCCAAACGGTCGCGGTGCTGCTGCTCACGCTGGGCGAGTTGCGGGTCGACTTCGGCAATCGTCTGCGCGAGTTTTTGCTCTGCCGCAGCAATCGCCGCCCCGCGTTCCGCTGCCAACTGCTCCAATCGCGGACCAACCTCAGTTCGCCGCGCGGTCAGCTGTGCTTCCAGCACGGCATGATCTGCTTCGATCGCCTTGGCTTCGTTGCGGAAGATTTCAAACTCGGCATCACTCGCTGTTCGATTCCAGATTCGCAAATAAAGTTCATCCACCAGCGCTCGGTCATCCGGCTGTTCCGCAACCAACTTCGCCAAATCGCTTTGCGCGTCGCCGATCACGCTCGCCTGGTCAGGTCCGCTGACCAGTGCCAAGACGCTCCCCAACTGCAGGTCGTTGCTTCGCTCGCATTCGCACGCGCTCTCGCGAACGGGCTTGCCCAGCGTCGCAAAAAACCCGCTCGGAACGGCGATTCCTGCATCGGATAATTCTGTTGCTCGCGTTCCTTCGGGGACGCCCGGAATGCGCTCGCGGCTGCCAATCACAAAGTGCAGCGTATCGTAGAGAACCTCCGCCGGCAGTCGCTTCGGCACCGCATGCGAATAGTTCGTCCGGTCATCAGCATTCCAAGGATTGCTTTCCACAGCCAGTTGGTAAGTCCGCGACTTGCAGATCATCGCCAGCAAATGGCGCGTGTTGAATTGACTCTCCACCAGCTCGCGCGTCAAAAATTCGAGCAACTCCGGATTGGAAGGCGGATTGCTCGCTCGGACGTCATCCAGCGGCTCGATCAAACCAACACCGAGCATGTAACCCCACAGCCGATTGGCGTAGGTCGAAGCAAAATACGGATTGTCCGGCGCGGTCAACCACCGAGCTAACTGCTCGCGTCGCGGCAGTTCAGCGGGAAGCTGTGCCACCGACGGGACCGCGTAGGGATAAGCCGGAGCGGTAACTTTTTTCGTCCGGTCGTGCAGCACTTCTCCCTCGCTGGCATCGGCCACCATTTCGTACAGCGGCGTCGGCGCTTCGACGTCGGTTCCGCCAATTCGACCGCCATTGCTCGCCGGGTCCTCGCTCAGCTTGACCTGAGCAAAATACGCAGCCGTTTCGTAGTACTGATTTTGCGTCCAGCGTTCAAACGGGTGGTCGTGGCACTTATTGCAGTTGAACCGAGTGGCAAGGAACAGGTGCGTCGTGTTCTCCATCATCTCCGTCGGCGTGCGGAGGATTTTGTAGTAGGCGGCAGCGGGCTGTTCCTTGTTCGAACCACTCGCCGTCAAAATCGACCGCACAAACTGATCGTAAGGAACGTTGTCCGCAACCTGCTGGCGAATCCAAGTATGGAACTTCGCCGCGCCCTCGGGAGCGAGGAACTTGCGGTTGACTTGCAGCAGGTCAGCCCATTTGTTTGACCAGTAGTCGATGAACTCGTCGCTGCCGATCAGGCGGTCGACGACTTCGGCTCGTTTGACCTGCGTCTCGCGCGAGTCGGCCAAGAAAGCTCGCACCTGCTCTGAGGTCGGTGGCAGCCCGGTCA
>JBJTQD010000298.1:0-796 GCA_046075445.1 Planctomycetota bacterium | reverse complement strand
TGTCGATCAGCTTCTCGCGCTGAGCGTACTTGACGCTCAACTCACGATATTCGCTCTCGGTCTCAACGCCGGCACCGGTCAACATCTTCTGACGCAGCGTCAGGAGCTTGTCCAATTCCCGCTTCGACTTGTGTAAAGCGGTCCGCAATTGCCGATAATTGGCCAGCAACTCTTTTCGCTGTGCAACCAACTGTCGCTGTTCGCTCAGACGAGCTGAAAGCAAATTCAGCGCCTTCAAGGCGTCCTTCTCCGTAACATCCGGAGCCGAGTCGTGCAACAACTCGCTGACCCGTCCACCGAGCAACTGCAGTTCCCGTTCGCGCTCAACCAGTTCGGACTTCAAAGTCTCCAATCGCGAATTGTGGCCGCTCAGCTTGCCAGTACGCTGGCTTAATTCCTTGACCTGGGAAGGCGTCAGCGTGTCAGGCAAACCGAGTCCACGCAAACTTGACTGCCACTTCTTCTCCCAAGTTTCGACCTCGCGTTCTTGAGCGGTAATCTGTCGACGAAGATCATCCAGTCGCATCCGCGCTGCCCGAGCCCGATTCTCCATCGGAACGAGGCTCTCCAACCGTTGCAGCTTTGTTTCCGAGTCTTGCAGCTCCAACTCGTGTTGGCCGATGCCTTGCGGAAGCAGGCGGTCAATCTCATCTCGCTCGCTGCGGGCACGCTTGATCTGTTGACGAACGAGATCCATCTGGTGACGGAAGTCGTCCATTTCCTCTTTTGCCAACCGCTCCCAGTGGTACTTCAGCCCCAAAGAAACGAAGCCAAAGACCGTTCCGAGAATCATCAG
>JBJTQD010000297.1:0-7975 GCA_046075445.1 Planctomycetota bacterium | reverse complement strand
TTGGCGGGGGCGGGTGACGCGAGGGGGCAACGGCGGCTAGCGCCCGGCGGTCTAGGAATCTTTTTTTAGAGTTAATCGCGCGGAACACGAAAAATGGCCCACTTCGAGCGGTCGCAGAAGCGAGGAAATTCTGATTTTTGTGGCGAATGACGAAACCTGGGCGGCAGTTTTTGGTTAAGTAATACACAGGCCCAGTTGCTCAGCAAGAAACGCACCTGCCAGAAGTGACGCATCCCACTCCTCACCCCAAACTGCGGTGCGTTTCTTGCGGGCAAGTGGGCTTTTTCGTACGCCTGGTCGTATGGACACGTTGTTCAGCCTTTCGAGCGCTTTCGAGGCTGGCAAGGTGCTTGTCAGGGGCTCCGCTGGCGCGGACGCGGCTGCCTGTTTGGGATGCAATCTTGGGTGCCGGCTCAATGGCTCTGGAATTCAAAGTCCGGATGTCAATGCGAGCCAAGTTTTGTCGCGAAAGAGACTTTCGGCCATTGTTTCGTGGGTCGTCTCCCGGCGATTAAAAGCTACTCCAATCGTTTTTTCTGTTGCGGCAGTTCCTCTGGGGTTTTTGCCACTCCGCTGCGGATGGCTTTGGAAAACCTCCCGAATGCCAGCTTTCCCCCTACCAGTCGTGAAAATCGTCACGATCGACCTTTGGTGCGGAAGTTGGTGGTCCTCAGCGATTTCTGCAAGACCGGCCACGATCTTCGCGGTTTATCATAGATTAGACCGTGTTTTTGGTTCACTTGACCAGTTCTGAAGCTCACTGGAGCTAGATGGCAATCAAACTGGTACGGTAATCTTCGCGGTCGCCAGAAACCCTCTCAAGCTGTAGACCATTTCAAATCCCTGTTTCTCGAATCGCCCTAACGGGTTAGATCTCCATGGACATTGGACAAATTCTCATCCGCCGCGAACTGGTTACCCAATCGCAAATCAACCAAGCCCAGGACAAAGGGCTCGACTTGCTCGATTGGTTGATGCAAAACACCGACATCGACCGCCCGGCCGCGATCAAAGCGCTCGCTGATGAAATGGGGATGGGCTACGTCGACCTTCGCGAAGAAAAGGTCGACCTCAGCCTGCTCGGCAGCTTCCCCCAAAAAATCATCTACCGCGAAGCGATGTTTCCGGTCAGCCGCCACAATGGCTCAATCACTGTCGCGACCAGCGATCCCTACAACTTCTATCCGCTAGACGAAATCAGCGCGGCAACCGGCTTGTCTGTTGTTCCCGTGCTCGCCGATCGAATTGAGATCGCACGCCTGATCAAAACCCACCTCGGCGTCGGTGGCGAAACGATCGAAGGCTTGATTGAACAAAAGGCGGAAGAGGGCGTCGAGCTCCTTGAAGCGATCGAGACCGATGGCTCCGAACTGAGCGAGATGGCTCAGGAAGCGAGCGTTGTGCGGCTGGTCAACGAAATTCTGCTCGAAGCGATCGATACGCGGACGAGCGATGTGCACATTGAGTCCCAGGGAAGCGGCTTGGTGATCCGCTACCGCATTGACGGTTTGCTGCACTCGCAACCCGTCCCGCCGGAGATCAACCATTTTCAAGCCGCCATCATCAGCCGCCTGAAGATCATGGCCCGGTTGAACATCGCCGAGAAGCGTTTGCCTCAGGACGGTCGGATCAAGCTGAAAGTCAAAGGTCGCGAGATCGATGTCCGCTTGTCGGTCATTCCAATGATCCACGGCGAAGGGCTCGTCATGCGTATCCTCGACAAGGGGGCGATGAAATTCGACCTCCGCAGTCTCGGTATGGAAGAACAAACCTACGTCACCTTCCGCCAAATGATAGATATGCCCCACGGCATCGTCCTCGTCACTGGCCCGACCGGCTCCGGAAAAACGACCACGCTCTACAGTGCGCTGATCGAAATCAATGCGCCGGACACCAAAATCATCACGACTGAAGACCCGGTCGAATATCAGCTGGAAGGAATCAACCAGATTCAGGTCCATCCGAAGATTGGTTTGACGTTCGGCGCTTCGCTCCGAAGCATTTTGCGTCACGACCCGGATGTGGTTCTGGTCGGCGAAATCCGCGATTTGGAGACTGCTGAAAACGCGATTCAAGCCTCTCTCACCGGTCACTTGGTGTTCAGCACGCTCCACACCAACGATGCTTCCAGCGCCTTTAATCGTATGACAGACATGGGCGTCGAGCCATTCCTCGTCAGCAGCACGGTCGAGGGGATTATGGCCCAGCGACTGGTGCGTCGCCTCTGCCCGCACTGCAAAGTGGCTTATCAACCGAACCGCGAAGATGTTCCGGATGATTTTCCGCTCGCTCTGCTCGGCGGCCAGCCACTTTATCGCTCGGCCGGTTGCCGCAAGTGCCGTGAAGTTGGTTATGCTGGACGGCTCGGTATTTACGAACTGCTCGTTGCTACAGAAAAGATCCGCGAGCTGGCCCACGACCGCGTCAGCAGCTGGGAGATCAAGAAAGCCGCCTGTGAAGAGGGAATGAGCACGCTGCGCGATGATGGCTGGATGAAAGTGATTGCCGGCAAGACCAGCGTCGACGAAGTGGTTCGCATTACGAAATCCGATCGAGGCGTCACGAGGAAGTAATTCCGCTCAGACATCACATGCCCAATTTTTCCTACACAGCTCGCTCTCTCGATGGACAACGCGTCTCTGGCACGTTGACTGCGGGCACGGAACGTGAAGTGGTCAGCATGCTCGGCCAGAAGTCGCTGTTCCCGATCAAGGTCGAGCAAGAGAAGACGCCGCAGAAAATTCAATTCAGCGGCCGAGTGAGTGAGCAAAAGATCGCGACCTTTTACAGCCAGCTTTCCTCGCTGCTGAAGAACGGTGTGCCGCTGCTGAAGTCGCTCACGATCCTCCGCGAACAAGCGAGCGTGCCGGCGCTTCAAAAGGCGCTCGATGACGTTGTTTCGCGAATTGAAGATGGTACGCCGATCGGCGATGCCTTTGGTCGCCATCCGAAAATCTTCTCGGATATGGCGGTCAACATGTCCAAGGCGGGAACCGAGGGTGGCTTCTTGGAAGAAGCTTTGGAGCGGGTCGCGCTGTTTACCGAGCAGCAAGCTGAACTGAAATCGCGCACGATTGGCGCCTTGATTTATCCGGCCGTTTTGGCTTCGGTTGGCACGATCGTCGTCGGCGTCTTGGTCGTTTACTTTGTGCCAAAATTCGGCGTGCTGTTTGAACAACTCCGGGAAAAGGGTGAGCTCCCCGCGTTGACCGACTTTCTGCTCGGTTTTAGCAACTGGCTGAATCGCTACGGGCTGTTCTTCCTCGTGGGAGCAGTGGTGGCGTTTATTTTGTTTCGGACGCAATTGCGGACACCGGCTGCGAAGCGATTCTTCGACCGCTGGAAAATCCGCATCCCTTTGTTCGGCCCGATTTTCCGCAACTTGGCGGTCTCGCGTTTTTGCCGCGTGCTTGGAACGCTGCTGAAAAACGGGGTGCCAATTCTCAAGGGGTTGGAAATCAGCCGCGAGGCAGCAGGTAACACGGTACTCTCCGAAGCAATCGCCAAGGCAACTGAAAACATTACGTCCGGAGCCCAACTCTCGGTGCCGCTGGGAAAAAGCGGACATTTCCCGCGAAACGTGACGGAAATGATCGCCGTCGCTGAGGAGTCGAACACGCTTGATACGGTGCTTGTGAATATTGCTGAGGGGCTCGAGAAGGAGACCACTCGGCGATTGGACTTGATGGTTAAATTGCTGGAACCTTTAATGCTTATGGTCATGGCGATTGTCGTGTTGATCGTCGTGATCGCTTTGCTGATGCCCATTATGAAAATGGGAGCCGTAATGCGTTAAAAACCTCGAAATCTCGGCAAATTTGCGTAGGGCTCGTCCCGGTCCATCGAATTGTCGGCATTTTGCGGGAATCTTCGAGCGTTTTTGCGGTTTTACCGCGAAACAACAACCGCCCCGGGCGGGTTAATTAGCGTATGGTTTTCATTCAGCGGGAATGGGGGCCAAAGCAGTCAATTTGAACTAGTTTGAAGGAAAAATGGAAATGTCTCGATTCAGCCCGATCGCCTGCTTTGCTTCCGGAACCAAGCAGGAGCAAACGGTGAATCCCGGGAATGCTTCCGAGGGGCCGGTATCAGGCGCGTCGGTTTCTATTACCCCGCGAGTTCGCCGCCGTCGCCAAGGCTTTACCCTCCTCGAATTGTTGCTCGTGATGGCCATCATCGTGGTCATGGCTTCGATGGTCAGCTTCGCAATCATGCGATTTCGCGAGAATTCAAACCGAGACGCAGCCTTCGCCAACATCCGCATGTTGTCTGATGCGTGCAAAGCTTACAAGCTCGATGTTGGCTTCTTCCCGAACAGCCTAAACGACCTGCTTGTGCTCCCCACGGGCATGAACCAAAACCAGTGGCGCGGTCCTTACCTCGACGCTCGAACAGTTCCTATGGACCCTTGGGGCCAACCGTTCGTTCTCGGCGCGAACAATGGAGAACGCGTGCTGATTTCCTCCAGTGGTCCAGATCGGCAGGCAGGGACGAATGACGATGTCAGCAATGACCGTTAGTCCTCTGCGGCTCAAAAAATGAAATGGCGGACAGCGGGTAAATCTAGAAAGACGGCAGCAGCTCGGTCCGGCTTGACATTGCTGGAACTGATGCTGGTGTTGGGAATCATCGTGGCTCTCGGCGCGATGGTTCTGCCCGCGTTCGACCGAATCTTTGCTTCACAGCGGCTCGATAAGTCAGCCGACATTGTTCGAGCCGAAATGGGGCGAGCACGCGTCCAAGCGATTCGGACTGGCAAAGTCTTTGCCTTTGTCTACAACGAAGGGCAAAGCCAACTCGCCGTCCGGCAATTTGACCAATTGGCTCAGGCCGGAACGGTGCCGCATTTTCAACGCGGGACCGGTTCACCTCAAGCTGGACGGGCCGACGGTCGCGCCGGCAACATGGACTACTCGAACGAAGAATTGCCGCGCGGCGTTCGCTTTGTCGCTGGTCAGGCAATCGATGATATCCGCAGCCAATACGAAGCCGACGCGGCGGGAGGCTCCAGCGGAAAGCTGAAGCCGATTTTGTTCTACCCGGACGGTTCCAGCCAGGACGCTCAAGTCATCCTCGCCAATGAGCGGGGCGATGTGATTCGGATCATCTTGCGCGGCTTGACAGGCAGCGCACGGGCGGTGAGGGCGATGCAATGATCCAATCATTCCGAACTCAGCGGACAGGTCTCTCGCTGCTCGAGGTTCTGCTCTCGATCGCCATTTTAGGCGGCGCGATGGTGGTGATCTCTCAGTTTCTTAATTTGGGTTATCGCGCTGCTTCGAGCGCCCGCCTCAGGGTCGAGGCTGGTACCCTTTGCGACACGAAGATGGCTGAGTTAGCTGCCGGTGTCTTGCCGCTTTCCCCAACTTCCGGCGAAGCGATCGAAGAGAGTCCGACTTGGAACTACTCGGTCAGCGTCGAGAACGCTTCGCAGGTCGGGCTACTCGCGGTCACTGTGACCGTGTCGCAGAACAACGCGGGAAATCAAGTCCCCATGTCGCTCTCGATTGTTCGTTTAATGCCCGACCCCGATTACGACCCAACCGCTACGGAGGCTGCTCAATGAGTCGCGCTCCGCGTTATTTTTCGAACAAGTCTGCTTTGCCCAAGCGAGATCGCTCGGGTTACACGCTGCTTGAATTGATCCTCGCGATGGGGCTGGCGATTCTTGTGTTGGTCTCCATTGGAATGGCGATCAATCTCTATCTGGTAATGCTCACGCAGCAGCAGGCGAATATCGAGCGCCAACAGGTTGCGCGAAACATATTAGCCATGGTTTCCAGCGACCTCCGTTCCGCTATCCAATACAAGGCAGCAGACGTTTCGGGTCTCGAGAATTTGTCCGCATCGCAATCTTTGATTCAAGGGTTGCTAGGTTCGGCCGGCGGCGACGCCGCAAGTGCGATGAGCGGACTCGCCGGAGGCGGGACGGGAACAGGTGGTGGGACTCCCACTGGTGGAGGAGTCCCGACTGGCGGAGGCACACCTTCCGGAGGTGGCCAAACTGGGGGAGCGACCGGGGGCACAACCGAGTCGACCGAGACCGAAGACACAGCGGCGTATCGGCCGCTGATCATCGGCAGTCAAAACCAACTGACGATTGACGTTAGCCGTCTTCCGCGAATCGACCAGTACAACGCTTTTATGCTCGGCCTGATGGACCCGACTTCATCGCGTCCCTCCGATGTGAAAAGTATTTCTTACTTTCTCAGCAGCGCCCCGCCCGTCGCCGCTTCGATGGAATTTGACCAGCAAGCAGTGCAGCAAGGCGGGCTCTATCGCCGGCAGATTGACCGGGCGGTCGCCAGCTATCGAGGCGAGACCTCAGCCCCCGGTGTACCGGATGAATATTCGAAACTGCTCGCCCCCGAAATTGTAGGACTGGAGTTTCGATACTTTGACGGATCGGGTTGGGTGAATGAGTGGGACTCGGACGAGGTGCAGTATTTCCGACCGCGATTGAAGTGGTTTTGACCATTGACGCATCTCGCCTGCAAACCCGTAACGGCGGTCGGAATCAACCGGTCGACATTCGCCAGCAACTCAGTGGCATCCAGCAGTTTCGAACTGTGGTCCACCTCCCAGCCGCCGAGGTTCCGGCGGAGGAGGATGAGTGATGCATCAAAAAAGAAACGCTCCACGCCGGGGCTCACTCCTGATCGTCGTCCTGGTCACGATTGTGATGCTGGCTCTCGCCGCTTACACGTTCACGGCCCTCATGATGACGGAAGATGAGGCCTCGCGGCTGATCGCCCGGCAAGTCCAATCAAAATACCTCGTCGATTCTGGCGTCGATTACTGCCGCTTGTTTCTGGCGACCGACCAGCGGACGCTGCGAGAGAAGGGTGGCATCTGGGACAATGCGACTTCGTTTCAAGCGATTCCCGTCGGCGTCGACCCGAACAACCCAAACTACGTCGGTCGATTCTCGGTCATTTGCTCTAGTCTCGATGACGAGGGGAACCCAGAAGGCTATCGGTTCGGGCTAACGGACGAATCAGCCAAATTGAACCTCAACACGCTGACCTTCGCCGACAATTGGTCGCCAGGTGGCGGTCGTCAATTGCTGATGGGTTTGCCCGACATGACCGAAGAAATCGCTGACTCGATTCTCGACTACATCGATGGCGACACCGAGGCCCGCGAGTACGGGGTTGAATCAAGTTACTACGAAGGCTTGGCACCGCCTTACTCCGCGAAAGACGGTCCGCTCGACAGCATCGATGAACTCCTCAATGTGCGCGGCGTGACTTCCCAGTTGATGTTTGGTCTCGACTCTAATCGAAACGGGTTGGTGGACGCCGAAGAAATGGCAGGGGCGAACGTCGGCTCAATGGCGCCGGACATGCTGCTGGGCTGGGCAAACTACCTGACTCTTCACAGCAAAGAGTCTAACTTGAATGCTGAGAAGTTGGCTCGGGTGAACTTGAACAACCCGGATTTGGAACAGCTCTACACCGATTTGCGGTCTGCTTTTAATGACGAGTGGTGCAAGTTCATCATCCAGTACCGCCAAAACGGTGCTTACACCTTGCAGGAGGGCGATGCGGACCCGGTAGCGGCAACAGTGCCGTTCGAGATCGATTTCTCGGTCGAATCGACGACAACCTTCACGCAAATTCTTGATTTGGTTGATGCTTATACGACGGCGCCGAATCCCGATGACGCCAGCACGCCACTGATTTTGCGCTCCCCGATTCGAATGGAAAACATTGGCTTCACCTTGCCCGTGTTGATGAAAAGCGCAACCACGTTCGAAGGTGAAGTCATTCCCGGGCGACTGAACGTGATGCAGGCTCCGCGCCGTTTGTTGAGTACCGTGCCGGGCATGACTGATGAGATTCTCGACCAAATCATCCAGAAGCGAGAATTTGAGTTAGACGACCCGGATGGAGCCGACCAAAATCGCCGGTTTGAGACTTGGTTGCTCGCTGAACTGCTGGTTGACCTGAACACGATGAAAATCATGCTCCCG
>JBJTQD010000296.1:0-1126 GCA_046075445.1 Planctomycetota bacterium | reverse complement strand
TTCCGGGGCTTGGCAAAGGGTGAGTTGGCGCTGGGGGTGACTTGGCCCTCAGTCCATTTCACGGACGAAGCAGCGAAGAGTGCTGGTCAGTTGCGGGTCGCGCGTTTACCTGCGGTTGCTCAGTGGTTCGACACAGGAAGCGGCGAGTGGCGAGCGCATGGCGAGGAAGACCAGCGGGCCGTCGATTATTTGGGCTTCAGCGGATTGGCAGCCGGTGTTTCGCGAAACAGTCTGCACGCCTCGGAGAGCTTGAACTTTTTGGCTTGGCTCTGCAGCAAGCGAATCAGTTTGCAATTGTCGACGCAATCGAAGTTGACGGGGCCATTTCGGTCGAGCCAATTGGCGAATCCAGTTCGCTGGGTGGGCGAGAGTCTCCAGCCAGAAGCGGTCGATCAATACGCCGAGGCGATTCGGCTGACCCATGCCGATCGCTTGATCATGACCTTTCCCAAGATGCCCGGCCAGAGAAAGTACTTAGCCGCATTAGCCGCAGCCGCTCAGAAAGCTTCCGAGGGAAGCCTCACGCCCGAGCAAGCCGCGGCCGAAGCAGTCAGCGAATTCAATCGGCTGACCGAGTCACTGGGCGGTGCCGCGCGCCAAAGCCGATTGCTGCGAGAAGCAGAAGCCTATTAATCCGAAGCCACTTAACTTCAGATTTCCCAAGCCCTTCCTACTCTCCCTACTCGTCCTCCGCGCCTCTGTGCCTCCGTGAGAGACACTCTTCCTGTTTTCCCCGAATCAGAATTCGCTCAGCGAAAAGCCGTTTGGGGATCTCAATTCTCAGGCGCGAATTTGACCACTGTCGACGTGCGACGAACTTGCTTGGTGGTTCGCTCATGGACACCAAGCGTCACCTCGATACCCTTGATTGCAAAAGGGTAGGGAGGCAAGGTTTCGCGGAGGCTGTTGTTGGTCGGATTCATAAAGAGTTGGTCGACACCGTCAACCACATCGTCATCGATCCCGTTGGTCTCATAATAGCGAGTAAACGTGTCAACGACATACTCCTGTGCCGGTTGGTTGTTGAACCAATTGACGGAGTTGAAAGCGAAGCCGATGGAAGTATTCTGCGGGCTGACCTGAGGGAGAGTTGAAAACTCGGGCATGCCGGGGCTGAAATTGTTTC
>JBJTQD010000295.1:0-942 GCA_046075445.1 Planctomycetota bacterium | reverse complement strand
GTGCGCGGCGCGCTGCAGGTGCTGCCGCGGATCTTCACGTTCAGGACCTGCGAGCTAGATATCAAAGCCGGCGACCAGCGGTGGCGTTGGTTCCGTCCATGTTTGCTGGCCAGCATCAAACAATGCAGCGCTCCCTGCAACATGCGGATCACGCGGGAGGAGTATCGGAAGGACATTCGGCGTTTGCAGATGTTCTTGGAGGGAAACAAGCAAAAGTTGCTTTCCAAGATGCAGGAAGAGATGACCGAGTACTCGAAGTCCTTGAATTTTGAGCAGGCCGCGCGGATCCGCGACGAGATTCAGATGCTTGAGAGTCTGGACCGGCGAGGAGAGTTGGATACCCACGCCCAGCCGGAAGTCTTTTACGTCGACCCGCGACGGGGGCTGGCGGGGTTGAGGAAGGTGCTCGGGTTGAAGGAAACTCCGCGGACGATCGAAGGAGTCGATATCGCGCACCTTGGCGGCAATCAAACGGTGGCCAGCCTTGTTCAATTCATCGATGGATTGCCATTCAAACCGGGCTATCGCCGATACAAGATCGAAAGTGTGGCTGGAGTGGATGACTTCCGCAGCATTCACGTGGTGGTGGCACGGCGCTTTCGGCGCAAGTCCGATGAAGGAGAAATGTTTCCGGATATCTTGCTGATCGACGGTGGCAAGGGCCAACTTTCGGCTGCCGTGGCGGCTTTTGAGACGCAGGGAATCACGCCGCCGACTTTACTTTCGCTGGCCAAGCGTGAGGAAGAAATTTATCTGCCGGGTAAGAGTGAGCCGCTGAAATTGTCGCGGCATTCGTTTGGCTTGCGGCTGCTGCAGTATGTGCGGGACGAGGCGCATCGCTTTGCCCAACATTACCACCACATTCTCCGGGGCAAAGCCCAACTGGAAGAGTAGTTGTCGGCCTCGTGGTCAGCCGGGGCTTCGTGCCAGCCTCCGGTTCGG
>JBJTQD010000294.1:0-1827 GCA_046075445.1 Planctomycetota bacterium | reverse complement strand
CCGGAGCGAATCCAAAAAGCATGCTGCGGACAAACTGCATCAAAGTCGTCTTGCCGGCCTCATTCTGACCGTAAAAAACCGTGATGTCCGGACTGAGACGATCAACCGACAATCCCTTCCAGACGCCAAATCCATCCACTTGCAGATCGCTGATTCTCACCGCATCTTCTCCTGTCTGCCCGAGCCATCCCGGCTCGGATTCACATCCGTGTTAGCCCCACCGCCGTCGACATCGCCGCTCAGGCAACGTCGCGGTTCGCAGTCAGATACTCCACTCCCAACAGACCAGCGGCACTCAAAACCGCGGCCCTCTCTTCAGCCTTCAATCGAATCACATCCGCCGCAGCCTCGGCTGAGACACTCCGCGGCAAGTAATCGTGCAACACCAAGCCCATCGACTCATCGCCTTGGTACCGCCCTAAAGCTCGCAGGTAATCACCCAGAATCGTGTCTTCTTCGTACCACGATCCTGGCAGAGCTGCCGGCGGATCAAACGACAAACCGACGCTCCAAATCCCCTGCTCGCCGCGACCAAATTCGTCGCGGAGCCATTTCATCAAGTCTTGCTGCTGGCGATGCTGCCGCAACTGTGGATTGAATTCACCCGCCGGTGACAACTGCCAACTCACCAGCAGAATTTGTTCGGGGTGATCCGAAATCAGCTTGAGCGCGCGATCCGTCAAGACTTCGCGGATCTGCTCAGGCGATGAACTCTCAGCGAGCGACAACTTTTGCGGCATCCAGCGAACCGTGTCGAGCTCGACAAATTGGGTTCGGACGGTGCCCGTGCCATCGACGCGAACGAGATGGCAGCCATGCGCGCCTGTTTCGCTCGGCCTTCTTGCCTGTGGAGTACCGGGGTAAGCCACAAAGGCCGTTGTGCGGTCGACGACCGAGGGTTTGTGCTGGCCGCCAAGGGCCCAATAGCGGACATGTTTCGCCGCGAGCACGACGGAGTCAAGCTGGCCATGCGTGAAGACGATCGGAAAGGGAGCAGCTGCTTCGACGACAAACTCTCCAATCCCGCGGCGACGATGATCGAAGCCGCTCGCGATGATCGTCGCCAAGGCTTTACCACGTCGTTCGACAACGAATTCGTCCACGGACGCAGAGGAAAAGACTTGAACGTTTTTGGGCAGCTCAACTGCGGCTGGCCAACGGTCCGGGTAGTCTACCTCGCCGCCGCACCAGTAGACGCGAATGTTTTTCTCAGCCAATCGCTCGAATTGGGACAGCAGAAAAGCCGTCGCGCGACAGCCAGCTTGATCGAGGTCGAGCAAATCTCCCGAGAGCAGGACGAAATCGACTGCTTCAGAAATTGCCAGATCGAAGACGCCGCGTGCGGCGGTGTACGGGGCATTGGCAATCGACTGCTTCAAATGAGATGGCAGTTCAGCCAACCCTTCCATCTGGTCGTCCAGATGAAAATCCGCAGCATGAATAAATTTGAATTCCTCAGGCATCGGCCGCTCTCCCTGCGACTGTGGGGACGAGGTGCAACTGCAATCCATCTCGGCCTGAAAGCTCAGGACCGAATGCACCGAGGCCTAAATCTAACCAAACCCGCCATCCCTTCAAATAGCAATGAAACCTCCCGGCTCCGCCAAACTAACACTGCTAGCACCGATGGTTTATAGGGTGGTTTGAGATCGCGCGATCGCGCGAACAATCCAACTGCCGCATGACCGCGACGCACACCCAACTTAGGGATGGACTCCTCCGGTTCGGTGGCTAAAGCAACCAGCGCTGGGCGATGGTCTCCCGACCTCGCCCCCGGTGCGGTGTCCGGCTTTTCTTTAGCTGCCGGTGGGTGCGCACCGCAGAGCG
>JBJTQD010000293.1:0-6364 GCA_046075445.1 Planctomycetota bacterium | reverse complement strand
GAATCTCGCCCTTGCTGTCTCGCAATGAGGGCGTGCTGTCGTCGAGAATATCGCGAGCCAGAACGGCCTCGCCCTCTTTCAAAACGGTTTCCGAAAGAAACTGAGAGACTCGCTGGTAGGTGGGCCGCTTTTCGGAATGCCAAGCAATCACCTCAAGCTCTTCCGGATTGGTGACTCGCGGATCATTTCGCGGAACCATCAACACGCCACCTGAATCGACACCCGTACCATCGATCAAGGCATCGAGTGCCATCCGACAAATCCCACGCAGCGTTGTCTCGTTTGCCAACTCAAAAGCAAGGCGACAAAGCCGAGTCGCCGCGCGACCGACTTTGGGAATCGAAGCCTCGATCGATTCCTCTCCGCTTTGAAGAAATTTCGTTTTCTGCCGCCGATGTGTGATCGTCGTCGGCTCAGTCGCGAGCGACGTGATGGTCGGCTGCTCGTCGTCCAGCTCAAGCCCGGGGCTCGTCTCGGGACTTCGCGGCACGAGTTTCTTGTCGTATGCCGACGAGAGATCGTTGACGAATACGAGTTGCGTCTTGGCAATCCAAATAACATCACCCGGCTTAAGGGCTCGATCGCCAACTAACCGGTCCTCTCCAACAGCCGTCCCATTGCGGCTGCTGAGATCCCGAATTGTCCAATGGTTATCAGCAAGAAAAATCTCGGCGTGCTGGCGACTGGCTTGCTCCTCGCGAATGACGATCTGATTAGTCGGCGCACGACCAATCGTAACGGTTCTACCGGGGATTAGCCGGAAAACATCGGACCATTTGGCGCCGTCCCGAATAACGAGATAGGCGAATGCCCCGACATTTCCACGTTTTTTCTCGTTTTCCATCGTATAATGTGAGGGTACGGAGAAACTGTTCGCTGCCGTCCAAGCCGTCGGCGACCGTTTTTCTTGCTTTTTCGGGGGTTTCCAACTAACCTGAAAATCGTCTCAGAGTAGACAGTATTCTAACGACGACACCCCGGCAAATGCCAGCATCAGCTCGTGAAACCGAACGAGCTCCGCGCATTACCGGGAAGAGATAATCCAATCCGGGGCAAGGCTTTTACCTGAGGAGTTTCCCAATGATGGCTCATCCGAGCTGGTTGCTTAAGAAATTAATCGCGCTCGCTCTCGTGGCTGGCGTGGTTTCACTAACCGGGCCCGAGACCTTTGCCCAAGTCGGCGGCAATAACGGCGGCTTCCTCTTCAATCGCGCCGTTGGCGGTGTTCAAGTTGACGCTCAAGGCGTGTTGACCGGTGAAATGCAACGCCTGCCACAAGACCTGCAACAAAAACTTTCCGCTGGACTGAACGCGGTTGACCGCGACATCAACGCTCCAGGCATGCGAATTGTTTCGCTCAAGGGACTGAATGCAGCGATGCAAACCGCTCTTGAGAACAACGAACCCGTTCCAGCAGACGTCCAGTTTCTGGCCGGTTTGCAGCGAATCGAATTCGTTATCTGCCGACCAGAGGAAAATGACGTTCTCTTGGCTGGTCCTGCCGAAGGCTGGAAGGTTAACGAAGTTGGCAATGTCGTCGGCGTCAAGTCGGGCACACCAGTCCTGAAACTCGAAGACCTGATCGTCGCCCTGAAGTCCGTCAATGCCGCTCGTGAAGGCCAAGGGATCTCGGTATCTATCGACCCCACCGAACAAGGAGTCCAACGCTACAACCAATTCGTTTCGACACTCAAAGGTTTGAACGAAAACATCATCAAGCAAGCCGAGTCCGTTATGGGCCAGCACACGATCAGCTTGACTGGCGTCCCCTCCGACAGCCGTTACGCTCAGATTTTGGTCGCTGCCGATTACAAGATGAAGCGACTCTCGATGGGACTGGAGCAAGCTCCAATCAGCAAGTTCCCGAGCATTCTCGAGATGGCTCAACAAAAAGACGCGACCAACATCGGCCAAATGGCTCCCCGATTCTGGATGGAATGCAGCTACGAACCGATGGCCAAGAGCGAAGACGGAAACATCTGGCAACTTCGTGGCCAAGGCGTCAAGACTTTGACCGAAGAGCAAGTCGTCACCCGCAACGGCACCTTCGAAAAGGCGAACAAGGTCAATAAATTCGCCGAGCAGTGGGCCAACAACATGACTGAACGCTTCGAAGAACTAAGCGCGGCTGAACCAGTCTTCCGCGAGTTGCGAAATGTGATGGACATGAGCGTTGTCGCCGCTCTGATTGCCAAGGAAGGACTGCTGCAGAAGGCTGGACTCTCCCTGTCAAATCTGGACGGCAGCAACGAGCAAGTCTCGCTCCCATCTTGGCAGGCACCAAAGACCGTACCGACATCTTGCAGCTTCATCCGTACCAGCAAGAACTGGATTGTCACCGCCAGCGGTGGCGTTCAAGTTGATTCCTGGGCGGTTGCCAGCCGCTCCGAAGTCGTCGCCAATATCGCAACGCCCTCGCTCAACCCAACTGCAGACCGCTGGTGGTGGAACGCCAACTAAGTCGCGGTCTCGGAATTAGATGAACCTCAACCGCTCAGCGTTCGCTGGGCGGTTTTTTTTTTGCGCACGCCCGGTCAAGATGTCAACTCGCTTGCATCTCAAACCAAGGGCGAAGCTAACACAAACTTCTAGCAAATCGGCCCTAATCGGTTGTTTGCTTCGCGCTTTGGGCTGCCCTGGAAAATCCGCTCCGTCTCAACGGCTAGGCGGCAGCCGCCCCGGGGCAGCAAATTTCAGAGTCGCCCCTTCCTGCTTTCGCGGGCGAGTCAATCATCGAGAATCTTTTCGAGATGAAGAATCTGGCCTCGGACACTTTCGAGGTCAGGATTAATTTGCAGAGCCAACCGAAACGCTTCCAAGGCTTCGGACACGGCATCTTGCTGCAAATGGCAGTTCGCCAAGCCAATCGCCGCCAGGAAATGGTAGCGATTCAGATAGAGCGTTTCTTGGGATGCAGAAATAGCTGCTTCGTATTCCGACAAGGCGTAATAAGCCGAAGCACGCTGATGCCAGACTTCGGCCAAGTCGTCGTTCTCTAAAAGAGCTTGGCCGGCCTGTTCTAAAACAGCTTCGTGTTGTCCGCGAACATTCATTCGAGCCAGCCGCCGAGCCAGATACTGTTCATGCAGCAATCCTTGGCGGTACCAGAGTTGGCGGAGCCCGTGGTCAGCTAACATCCGGACCGCTCGGTCCTTATCTTGCAGAGCTCGGCCCAAAGGCTCCAAGTCTGAATAGTCACCAAGAAAGCCGATGGCCAAAGCGGCAGCACGGCGGATCGTTCGATTCCCCTTACCCAATAAGGTCTGCAGGGTGTCGATACAATAATGGCGACTGACACGATCGACAAAATCAGCAGAACGTTCCGTTCGGAGAAAGTCCTGATAAAATCTGTCCAGCATCGTCGTTTGCAATGACTGGCTGGACATGAGGAAACTCCCAAAAAGCCGGTCCCAATGATTTGGCGGCTTCGATAACAGAAAAGAGAAGCGAATGATGATATTTGCAAAGCCCCCAACAAATCGGGTGTCTGCTTTAGTCTGAATCTAATTCCCCAGGCATCAAAACTCAATGTACAGAAATGCGATTTGGACCCAGTCAAATGAAACTTGCCCCGTCAAATGGGTAAGCTCCGTAAATGGTATCAATTGCAACGATAAGAGAAGCCGCCGATGACAGCATTTCGGGTGTATCTGATAGCCATCTTTTTGTGGCCGCTCGCTTCTGTCGGCCAAGAAAGCCCGCAATGGCTCACCGGCAAAAAGCTGGAACAAGCCGCTCGCCGCTCGCCAATTTTTGTCAACTGGCAGCAAGTTCCACTCCATTCGCAGCTGCATGCGCTTTCGCGCAATTTGCACATTCCTCTTTTGCTTGACCGCCGTGTTGACCCCAGCCAATTGGTTGACCGACAAGATCGCGACTTGACCTTCGAACAGTTTCTTTGGTCACTCGCTGAAAAAGAAAAGCTCGGAGTCTGTCAGGTAGGCGATCTCTATTATCTTGGCCCCGCAGAAACAGCCCTCGCCTTGCCAGCCGAAGTTATCGCACTGAGTGAACAGCTGGAGGATCCCAGCTCGCTGACCAAATTCAAGCCAAGCCTGATGGAGAAAATAAAGTGCAACACGTCTCACCCCTTCGAGCCTTCCAACTGGCTCGCTCAAGACGCAGCTCGCGCTGAACTCCCCTTGCTCAACCTCGAGGAACTCCCCATGGACTTGTGGGCGCCAATCGACTGGCCTGAGATGCCACGGTATCAAGCCTATGCACTTCTCGCCGCTGGATTCGGCTTGAGCCTGAAAGTCGAGGAAGCCGGCCTTCGTTTGGTAAAGCTGCAGTTACCGCCTGAACTGATTCGAGAGTACACACTCAGCAAGCCCAAAGACATCTCGCTCGATGAATTGCAAAAACGACATCCGAAATTGAAACTCGAACTTCAAAAAGAAAAACTCACTGCCAGCGGTCCGTCGACAGCGTTCGCTTCACTCGAGCGGCAACTGGGTACCCAATCACGATCGAGCCCAACCGATAACGGCGACCGCCGGTTTACGCTGAATAAAACCAAAGCCCCGCGTGGAAGCATCCTCGCCACCATTGCTCAGCAGCTAGGACTCAAATTGAAGTTCTCGGACAATGCCCGAGCGGCGCTCAACGAACGAGTCGAGCTGGACGTCCAACAAGTCACCCTCGAGGAGCTAATGGACAAAGTACTCGCTGGCACTGACCTCAACTTTGAGATCAAAGACGGGGAATTTCGAATCGCAAAGAAAGAGTAATCTGGCGGCAAGCGTATGCCCGCTCAGGAAATTACGCGACTTCGTCCCGCGCGTCTTCCCTTACGATTATCGCCCCACCGCAAACTTTCTCATCAAGCTGCCGCTTCACTCCTGCCAGATTCGCCCCATGTTCGACCGCTATTCCGCAGAACTCTTGCTGACTCGCTGTCGTGGCGATGAGGTCTGGTCTCTCGAACACGCTCGAGAAATGGGTGTACCGGAATCGTGGCTCAAAGAGTTCTTGGATTGCTACGAGTCGGGATTCGACAGCAACCAAAATACCCTTTACACCGATTCAGGATTGGTAAACCAGTATCACGGCATTGCCGACTTGGACGTCGCTTATCGCGCCGCCGAATATCTAGGCATCGACACGGAACAAATTCGTCGGCTACCCCTCTCGCGCCGCGGACAAGTCGATCGACTGAAAGCAGAACTCGACGAGCTTTAGTACGAAAAGACAGCGTCTGGAGCAGCCGGGACCTACCTGTCCCTTCCTCGCAGCCACTCAGGCTAGTAGCTGCTGCTGTCTTTACCCGCACCTTTGATGATCGCTGCTGAGGCACTTGTCCCGAGCCGGGTCGCACCGAGCTTTTGATACTCCACTGCTTGCTCGTGACTGCGAACCCCGCCGGAAGCTTTGACCCCGACTTTCGCTGAGCAACTCGCTCGCATCAGCGCGATGTCGTGGGGCGTCGCCCCGACGTAGTTGTAATCTCCGCTGGGTTGCTTGACGAATCCAAACCCAGTGGACGTCTTCACAAAATCGGCTCCCGCAGCCTCACAGACTTCGCACAAACGCCGCTTGTCTTCGTCTTTCGTTACATAATCGGTTTCGAAAATCACCTTCAGCAACGCGCCCCGTCGATGAGCTGCCAAGGCGACCGCCTCAATATCTCGACGAACGAAATCCCAATCTCCTTGCAGCACCTTGCCGACGTTGACCACCATATCCAACTCGACGGCGCCCGCGACCATCGCCCATTCCGCTTCGGCCACTTTGACCTCGGTCGGATGGCTGCCGTGAGGAAAGCCAATCACGGTCCCGACAACGGTCTGAGTCCCCTTCAGCGTCTCAGCCGCAAGCGGAACCGCATAAGGTTTCACGCAGACGCTTTTCACACCGAGCCTCGCTGCCAGCTCGCAACCCTCTCGCGTTTCCTGGTCCGTCATCGTCGGATGTAGCAAAGCGTGGTCGATCAATCGGGCAATTGGCTCTGTCGCACTCATGAATGAACTCAGTCTCTATGGTTGGGCCGCAGAATGGCCGGTAAGCGTCGCCGGAACTTGTTGATTGGAGAAGCCTGAAAATCAATTTGGTCGCTCAAAAGCTTCCGTCGGGTTCAAATGTATCGCATCAGGATTCTCTTGCCGAGCCGCATCCGCAGCCGGTTCCGTAACGGCTCGTTTGCCTGTCGCCGCCGAGACCTGAGCCAACGCGGCTGATGGCTCGCCGGTTCCTCGAGTTCCCTCATCCCCAGGGCCGAAAGCCTTAGCCAGCCGTCGCCCGGTTTGACGCAGCATCCGGGCCGCCATCAACCACATCAAGATCGCAACCGCCAGGGCGATCGAAGCGGCTATCAATCCGAGATTCAGCAGTTTCCGCCCCAGCTCATGGGAGGGCTCGAGAATCG
>JBJTQD010000292.1:0-3887 GCA_046075445.1 Planctomycetota bacterium | reverse complement strand
CCGCGGCGTCGTTACTCGGCTGGCTTGCTGGCTCTGGCCTACGTTGGCTGGTGGGCAATTGGCTGGTCGCTGCCGCAGCTCTGGGAGCGTGGCCAGCAAACGAAGTCACCCGATTCGTGTGAGCTGACCTTCGTCGACGTGGGACATGGGCTGAGCACTCTGGTGCGACTGCCCGATGGACGGCATCTGCTTTACGACGCGGGGAGTTTTGGAGCGAGCGCGTTCGGTGTGAGGAATGTAACCTCGGTTCTTTGGGAGCAAGGGATTGAACACCTGGATGCCGTGGTGCTCAGTCACGCGGACCTTGACCACTTCAATGCCTTGCCTGAAATCAGTCGTCGTTTTTCAATCGGAGCAGTCTACGTTTCCCCGCAGATGCTGAAGCAGGAATCGGCAGCAGTGCAGGCCCTGAAAGCGGTCTTGGCAGAGCAGAAGATTCCGCTCCGCACGCTGATTGCCGGGGATGTACTGCAGAGCCAGCCGAACTGTGAGCTTGCTTGCCTTGGACCTCCTGCCAGTGGAACGGGCGGTGGAGACAACTCGGACAGTATCGTATTGGCGCTCACTTGCGGCAGCAAAAGGGCTTTGCTCACAGGCGACCTCGAGGGGCCGGGGCTGGATCAGTTGTTGCGGAACGAGAGATTGGGCTGCGACCTTCTTGTAGCGCCGCATCACGGCAGCGCAGGAAGTTTTCCCGAAGTGCTCGCCAGTTGGGCTCAGCCTCGTCTGGTTGTAATCAGCTGCAGCGAACGCCGACTTGAGCCGGAGAGTCTCCGGCAATATGCTTCGTCCGGAGCGAAAGTAATGGCCACCGGCGAACTGGGGGCGATTGGTGTTCGGATGGGAGCAGGTGGGCTGGAGTATTCCAGCTGGCGGAGCTCCCAATTAAAGCATTGGGAACGGCAATGATTTGGACTGAAAAGTGGCTGCCGTTCCGCGTGGAAGAGCGGAAGTTGTTTTTGCTCGCTGCCGGATGGTTCTTTTGTCTCCTGAGCAGTTATTACATTCTGAAGCCGATTCGCGAGGCGATGGGCGTTGAGTTGGGTGTTGGCAAGCTCCCCTCGCTCTTTCTGGCGACGATGTTGGCGATGCTTGTGGCGTTGCCGATTTACAATTTCTTAGTCGCGAAGTTATCGCGGCGACGATTATTGCTCGCTGTCTACCAATTTTTTGTACTTTGCATCCTTGGATTTGTGACTGCGTATTCGCTATTGGACCTATCTGGCAGGCTGGTGGTTGCCCGAGTGTATTTTGTCTGGGTCAGCGTCTTTGCGATGTGGTCGGTCTCGCTGTTTTGGAGCGTGGCGGCGGATATTTTTGACAGCGAATCTGCCAAACGATTATTTGGACCAATCGCAGCAGCGGGGACGGTTGGGGCGATCGCCTCGTCGTTACTTGCCAGCCAACTCTCGGCGCGTTTAGGGGTGGTTGGATTGTGGGTCGCTGCGGCAATGGTCTTGCAGGTTGGGTTGCTGCTGGGGTTGTGGTTGGAGTCCACCGCAAATCAGTTGGTGATCCAGCGTTTTGCTCAAGCCAAGGAAAAGGCTGGATTTAATTGGACCGGCGGTTTCGACGCGGTTTTGCGCGAGATCCTCTGGCCGATTGTCAAAGACCTATTCACCTCGCCTTATCTGCTGGGAATCACCGTTTACATCTGTTTGATTGCACTCGGAGGGACGACGGTTTACTCGCTGCTCAATTACGAGGTTGGACTGTCATTCAAAGAGTCAGCGGATCGGGTTTCTTTCTTTGCGGGACTCAACCTTGGCGTTCAACTGGTCACGGTGGTGCTGCAGAGTTTGCTCTCCGCAAACTTAATGCGGAGTTGGGGCGTGGGCAGGACGCTGATGCTCCTGCCACTGGCTTATCTATTGATTTTCGCCCTGTTCGGTTGGCAATTGAATTTGACGATAGTCTCCGCAGGTTTTGTTCTGGCCAGTTCGTTGGCTTATGGGTTGACCGTCCCAGCCAGAGAATTGTTATTCACCGTTGTGGATAAGAGCGCGAAGTACCGGACCAAGACGGTCATCGACACGGTCTTGTTTCGGACCTTCGATTTTCTCGCGAGTCTGGGAGTCGAACTGTCGCTAAAGCAGCAGGTTCTGTTTGGCTATTTGCTCGGTCTGGTAGCCGTTAGCTCGGCTTGGTGCAGCCTCGGATTTTGGCTGGGCAAAAAGCAGCAAAAGAAAGCGGCTGAACTGGAGTCAGCCACAGATACGCGAGATTCGAAAATCGAACCTAGCTGAATCGAGCTTAGGTTTCGTCTGCGGTTATGAATTCCTGCCTGACAACAAAGAAGGCACTGATGCCGAGTGCCAGGCCGATAAATAGCAGCAACGCGAGGACGTTGAGCCAAAGCGGGAATTCACCGTAGATCAGTCGGTAGGGTTCCTCACGCAGCGGCATGATCCAGCCGTATCCCAAAATGGCCAGTTCTTGTAGGTGGCAGCGAATTGTGAAACTGCGGATCAGGGCCGGCACATTGGCGAGCATGAACTCGACGACAATGATGTAGGCGGCGCAGAAGACCATCGCTCGGCGGTAGAACAGCGTGCCGATCATCGTGAACATCGCGCCGTAAGCGATGCAGGCGAGCAGTAGCAGTCCCGCGGTCACGAGCCAGAAGTTTTCCGGCTTTGGAAGGCCACCTCCCAACTGGGCGGCGACAACGGCTAGGGTAGCCGCAAGGAGGCTGACAGAGTAACTGAGGATCACAGCGGCGAGAAACTTCCCGAAAATCGTCGAGATCCGTCCCGATGGTCGACACGCGACGTAGACCCAGCTTTTTCCTTCTAGCTCCGAATAGACGCCAGTTGAAGCGCTGAGCAGCAAAGAGAGCAGTCCAACCAGTCCAACCAAGAGGATGATCAAGGTTTCCATAAAGACGATTTCTCTCCCACCAGCTCCCGCACCGTAAGTCACGAGCATGATCATCGTGGCTGGAAAAAGAGCCAAGCCGAGGAAGAGGGTGATGCGCTGAATCGTCATTGACCGGACGAGTTCAAACGAGCAGGTCGACAGGCTTCCGCGTAACCAAGTGAACATGTTTTCAACTCAGAATAGTGAACGATGTTTTACTGTTTTTGGCGGCTGTGGGCTTAGATCTCACCACGGTGCTGTTTCATCAGCGTGGTGAAGAGTTCCTTGAGGGATTCCTCGGCCGCGTGGATTTCGGTGACTTTAATTCCCGCCGCGTGAGTGAGGTCCGGCAGTTGTTTGAAAACGGGCGAAGCAGAGCGAGCCGTAATTTCCAGGGCTTGCTGTGAATCGAGGATACGAAGTGAGTCGACGTATTCCGAACTGGCGAGCAGCCCAGCCAGTTTCCGCGGGTCTGAGCAGCGAACCGTAACGCGATTGGGAGAGTCGGCCAAAATCCGCCGCACTTCTTCGGGGCTACCGGAGGCGAGCAGACGACCACCAGAGAGCAGCAGAAAACTAGGTTGAACCGCTTCAACTTCGTGAAGGATGTGGCTGGACAACAGCAAGCTGCGTCCATTCTTCCCCCACTGCTGCAGATACTGGGTCATTTCAAAGCGAGCCTCGGGGTCGAGGCCGTTAAACGGTTCGTCGAGGATCAGCAGTCTCGGGTCGTGAGCCACTGCTTGAGCCAGTTTCACTCTTTGCCGCATGCCGAGCGAGTAGTCCCGCATCGGCCGATGCATGGCATGATCCATCTTCATCCGAGTCAGCGAATCGATCGCCCGTTTTTGGGCATCGGCTCGGCTGAATCCATGCATTCGCACCAGGTGCGTGACCCATTCCAGCGCATTGACTCTCGGGAAATGTGTCTCCATCGCCGGGCAGAGGCCGACTTCTCTTAAAAGGTAATCTCTCGACCAAGGGTCGCGGCCGAACAGAGTCACTCGGCCGATGGTCGGGCGCAATTG
>JBJTQD010000291.1:0-5906 GCA_046075445.1 Planctomycetota bacterium | reverse complement strand
AGCAAGTAGATCGCGTTGCCAATCGCTACGGTTGCAATCACATCAAGCAAGCCCCGCAAGTTGCCGCTAATCAGCGCCCCAATTGCCGCCAGGAAAAGAGCGATCAAGATCGCTGCCGTAAAAATCGCATGGACCAGCGTGTTGCGGAATGAGGCTTCGTAGAGCTTTGACCAGCAAAGCATTCGGGTCAGCCAATTGTTGACGTAGCGGAACGAGCAGGACTCGCGGTTGATCATGAACATGTTGCGGGCGAACTTCATCTGTAGCCCGAGCTTGCGCATGGCTTGCGGCAGCGGTCCGTCATCGACAATCGTCTGCTCCCAGAGTTTCGCTAAACCAGCCTGCTCGAAGGAGTTTCTGCGAAAGGCGATGCTGCCTGCCCAGGCGTTGGCGAACATGCATGTCGGCACCACGGCCGCAGCATTCCAGAGCGAGCGAACCAAAGTTCCAGGCTGGAACGTATCACCCGGCTCGAACCACTGTGCGCCGGAGACGGCACCGACTTGGGAGTCGTCGAGGTAAGCGTTGAGGTCAGAAAGCCAATTCGTCGGCGGAATGATATCGGTATCAATCATCGCAATCCGCGTGACATCGGGAGAGAGTTCGCGGATCCCAACAAGCAAGGCGGAATTCTTTAATCCGCAGGTTTCCAATGGCTCACCCAGCGAATGAAACTGTAAGCGATTTCGCTGGGGATGATCGGCAATCAACGCGCTCAGTTTCTCGCGGACGAGCCCAAACGATTCATCGACCGTGACGTGAACTTCGTAATTAGGATAGTCCTGCTCCAGCAGGCCTCGCAGCATTTGCGGCAGCGAGGGATCGAAACCGCGCGAGGCGACGAGGATCGCTAACTTATCATGCGGATTTGGATTGGGCGCCGCCGTTTCTTGCCGCTTCAGCCAAGCAGCAAAGACCTCCGCACCGACGAGATGAAACAGGGCGAATGCCAGCGTAGCGATCGTTGCTGGAAGAATGAGCCAAACCATTAAGCTGCCGTCTTAACTTGAAATCCAATCCTGTGGAGTTCGCCGGTCGCGATCGTCCCGCGATAAAACCGAAATGAATCCTGCTTGGTCTATGATCGCGAACGATTAATGACAAGCTTCAGTCCAAAACTTGTCGACCCCAGCGAACCGGCTCATTAGATAGACAATCCTACCGGTTCGCGAGAGGGTCGCAGGACTTGATGTAATTGGCGGCTGAACAACCAGCCAAGTCGCCGGTGCTGAAGGCGGCTTGAAAGTTGTAGCCCCCGATCGGCCCGTCGACGTCGAGGATCTCCCCCGCGAAAAAGAGGCCCGGCACGAGCCTGCTCTCCATCGTCCGACTGTTGACTTCATCCAGTGCCACGCCACCCGCGGTCACTTCGGCTTTTTCGTAACCGCGCGTTCCAGAGATGTCGATGCGACATTGCTTGATCGCTTGCCGAGCAAGCTCCCATTCCGATTTGGAGACTTCTGCCAGCCGTCGTTGGGCCGGGGCACCAGCTGCACTGAAAACCTGCTCGACCAAGCGGCCGGGAAGTCCTCCCGTGGGTAGGTTCGCCAAGATTTGGCGCCCATTGGCTGCCGCATGTTGCCGCCAACTGCTCAGCAATTCGTCAGCCGAGACTTGAGGCAACAAGTCGATCGCGACTCGGTTGGCGTGACCTTCCTCAGGCAGCGTGATGTAGCGGCTGACATCCATCGGGCCGGGGCCAGAAAGTCCGAAGTGGGTGAACAGCGTCGCCGTGCGGGCCGAGCCCATCGGCCGGTCTTGCGGGGACAAGGCGGTCACGACAGTATCCTCCAGTGCAATCCCGCTGAGTTCGTGAACCCAAGGGGAGGGCGATACCAGCGGTGTGAGAGCCGGGTGAGGCGAGGTGATTCGATGTCCGAAGCGGCTCGCCCAGGCGTATCCATCGCCGGTTGTCCCGCAGCCGGGATAGGATTGCCCACCAGAAGTGAGAATCACGGCTTGAGCTTCAAATGTGCGGTGATCGGTAAACAGCTGAAATCGTCCTTCGGACTTTTTCAACTCTCGTAGCGGGCAGTGGCAAAGGAACTCGGCGCCCGCATCGACCGCTCGTTGATGGAGTGCATCGCGGACGTCCAGTGCCCGGTCGCTGATTGGAAATACTTTGCCCGTGTGCTCCTCGACATAGGTTGCTACGCCGAGCCGCTCGATCAACTCGACGACCATTTGGGGCGTCAATTTTCCGAGAGCCGAGAGGAGAAACCGTTCGGCGTGTCCGAAAGCAGCGGCGACTTCGCGAAATGAGCAGTCGTGCGTGACATTACAGCGACTGCCGCCGCTGATCAAAATCTTGACGCCGATCTTGCGATTTTTTTCCAGTACCAGAACGCTATAGCCCGCACTTGCCGCCGCAGCGGCCGCAAATAGCCCCGCAGCCCCGGCTCCGACAACCACGACGTCAAATGTTTCAGTCTCGTTCGCCATAGGATTCTTGAAGCCGAAGTGAAAACGAGACGGACGGGCAGGGGCGATTGAAAAGCGCCGGCGAGTGGCTCGCTGCTAGACGGCGGAAACCGAAACTTATTGGTTGGCGAGGAGCACTTGCCGCGTCCCCTCAACCACCTTGCCGATGACCTGCGGCTGGAATTCTGCTTGCTCCAGC
The DNA here is from genome assembly GCA_046075445.1 of Planctomycetota bacterium. Taxonomy (GTDB): domain Bacteria; phylum Planctomycetota; class Planctomycetia; order Pirellulales; family Pirellulaceae; genus BJ22. Next base: position 3,286 of record JBJTQD010000291.1, on the reverse strand, counting down.
ATCCGGCTGATCGCTTCGGCATGACGCGGGCGGACGATTAGCACCAGGCCAATGCCCATGTTGAACACGCGGTACATTTCATCGGTCGCCACGTTTCCGAGTCGCTGCATCCAAGGAAACACCGGCGGCTTCTTCCAGGTGTTGCAGTCGATTTCTATGTTCACGTTCGGGGGAAGAATCCGCTCGATGTTTTCTCCCAAGCCTCCGCCAGTGATGTGAGCTATCCCGTGCACGACATCCTTCACGCGGTAGTTCGCCAAAATTCGCCGAACCGCGGCGGAGTAAATCAGCGTCGGGCGGAGCAGGGCATCGGCGACCGACTCACCCAGCTCAGGAATCTGATCGTCGACTTTGTGTCCCGCAATCTCAAACACGATTTTCCGAACCAGGCTGTAACCGTTGGAGTGCACGCCGCTGGACGAAATTCCGATCAGCACATCGCCCGGGACAATCGCCGAGCCGGTAATCAGTTTCCGTTTCTCGACGACTCCTACGCAGAAGCCGGCCAAATCGTAATCGCCTCGCTGATAGAGGTCTGGCATGATGGCCGTCTCGCCGCCGAGCAGAGCGCAGTCGGCTTGGACGCAGCCGTCGCTGATCCCGGAGACAATCTGCTCGAGCAGATCCGGATCGTCATGCGACATCGCAACGTAATCGAGGAAAAAGAGCGGTTCGGCTCCACAGCAAATTGCGTCGTTAACGCACATTGCGACGAGATCGATCCCGACCGTAGAGTGGCGATTGGCGAGCGAGGCGACTTTTAGTTTGGTGCCGACGCCGTCCGTGCAGGAAACGAGGGTCGGTTGCCGGTAATTGCGTTTAAAAAGTGGTTGTCGAAGTCCAGCCGAAACAAACCGGCGAAGCCGCCATCGAGCTGAATCACTCGGGGCGAAAACGTCCGATGCATCAGGCGGGGCAGACGCTCCATCGACTCGTTGTAGATATCGAGGTTGACTCCCGAGTCCTTGTAGGAAGCGCCGCTCATTCAAGACCTGTTCGCTGAATTACCAAATCGCAGTTCGTATTTCGGCCCGTTGCCGCTGCCAACGCGTGTCGACAGGGAGAGCAATCGCGAACCGCGGAACGGACCAGAGACTGCCGGAGGCCTTGAGGGTCTCCAGTTTGTCGGATCAGAGCCTTTTCGGCAATTCCCTGCCGACCGAAGAGCGGATAAAGAGACGGCAAATTAGCCGTTTTTTTGTGGAAGAGCGACGTTTGGGAAGAATCTAGCGTTCGTTGTCCACGGCGGGCGGCGGCGCTGTGGAACGAGCTTTTGAGCGACGATTGAAGATCGCCGGGTCAAAGGGGTCCGCGGGGACAAATTTTTCAGTCGTCCCGTCGAGGCTTGGGATCATCGGCAGCGGTGCGGGACTGGCCTTGGTTTCGCTCGCGGGAAAGAGGGACGCGGGAACGCTTGGGCGATTGGCTTGCAAGGGCTGGGCGTCGACCGGCGGGAGGTCTTGAGGCGGAGCCTCGACGCTTGGAAACAGAGTCGAAGTCGTTTGCGGGATTCCCGCAAACTCGGTTTTGGTCGCCATTCGCTCAACCCAAATCGCGAGCAGCCGATACTGGTCAGTGTCTTTCTTCAGCGGAGCGGCGACCGCTCCACCATGGGCCGTGGTCGCGGCTAGGAGCAGCGGTGCATCTGACTCGGTACCGCCACCGACAAAACGTAGAACCTGAATCAGGTTCTGCTGACTCATCCGCTTTGGAATCCCTTCTCCTCGCGCGAGCCGCTGTAATGGGAGTCGCGTCTTGTCGGGATCATGGCAACCGGCATTCGAGCAATTTTTGAAGAGCATCGGCTCGACGCGTCGCTTGAAGAGCGAAACGCCTTCGACCGGTAGTTGCTTGATCGTTTCTTCTAGTTCATACACCGGCAAAGTACCTGCCGCCGTTACTGGTGAGGCCTCCTCGTAAGCCACGGGCTTGATCACTTCACCTTTGAGGGGAGCGGCTGCCGGTTGTGCGGCGATTGCGCTGGACGGTGGCAGGGGCGCTGAGCTTGGTTCGTTTGAGGGCAAATCGGAGAACATAAACTCCGGTTTGCCCGGCGCGGCTGCGGTTAAATTGGGCTCAGGCAAGCTCGCCGCGGGTTTAGGCGTGGACTTGATCGCTGTTCGTTCGATTGCCGTGTGGAGTTGCCGCAGGAGACTGTAGAGCTCTTGGGCGGTGAGTCTTGAGAGTTGCAGTTGAGACAGTTCTTGTTCTGCCTCGGTATGAAGGCCATGCTTCAAGCACCACTGAAATAGTTCGATCCGCGCATTGGGGCGTTCTTTGGAGTTGGAGTCAATTGGCGGCAAGCGTTTTCGTTTGATCTCGAACGCTTCAGTGAGCGAGCCGCAGACAAAGTCGACTTGCTCCAGCGGAATGACGATGCGGCTGCCGCTGGGAGTCAGCGCCAAATAGCCGCCCAATTGACGTTCGATCCGCCCACGCTGAAGGTTTCCGTTCTTGTAGACCAACAGTTGCTCGGTTTGCGAGCTTCCAGCAACCTGGGCCGCAGCGCGGTTGGGCCCGCCCAGCGGATAATACTGGAGCAGGCACAAGAGCAGTGAAATTACGAAGAGTTTGCGCAGCATGCGCGGGAGAGTAGGGAATTCAGGCGGCGGAGTCAATGGAATGCCGGTAGCAGCCGAGCGTGCTGGCAGAAACGGGTAGATAAAGTTTGCTAGCGGCATGGATTGTCGTGGGGCTGGTCTTCAGCCGCAAGGTTTTCCCAGTCGTTGTCGCGAATCGAGACGACTTCTCAGGTCCGCCGGAAAATTTTAGCAATTGCCGATTCGCGACCTGAATTCGAGCGAGCGGGAAAGCGTTTTGCTCAACGCGTGGTATGGTTCCGCGTCCGAGCAGTCGCGGGCCGCTTGAGTGGTGCAGTGCGCGACCTCGCTTAGAGTGTGGCCGCGTCGCGTAAGTGACCGCGTTTCATGAGAGGCCCGGATGTCGAACGACCGCGAGCTTTGTTAATCTGTTGAGGAATCTCCTTTGTTAATGCAAATGCGTAATACACACCCCGACTTGCAACTGAACCACGCCTTGCCATACGGGGCGATCATTCACGATCGCGGCGTCCAGTTCGTCGTCTTCAGTCGGAGTGCCACCGAGATGCGGTTGTTGCTGTACGACGATGTCGCGCAGCGCGAACCTTCGGAAGTTGTTTACTTCGATTCGCGAACGGACCGCTGGGGGGATATCTGGAGCGTCTTCGTCCCGGGGATTGGGGCTGGGCAGCTGTATCATTTTCAAGCCTCCGGGCCTTTCGACCCGGCTCGCGGATTGAGGTTCG
>JBJTQD010000290.1:0-5122 GCA_046075445.1 Planctomycetota bacterium | reverse complement strand
GTCGGTCCTTGGGATTCAGCCTCAGGACTCTACCGAGGGTTGCGAACTCGTCGAAGTCACTCGTGGCGGGGCAGCTGACCGCGCTGGTCTGCGAGTTGGAGACGTCGTTCTTGCGATTGACTCACACAAGGTAAATGACGTCACGGAGTTAGTGAACGAGATCCGCAGGCGGCGGCCCGGAACTTCGGTGAGCCTAGAGGTTTTACGCCGAGGCCAACGACAAGTCGTAGTCGCGACTCTCGCGGCGCGGAATGTCTCGCCCGATACGGCGGCGCGGTTCAAGATGATGAATCGGTTGGGGGCTATCCCGAGCGGTAGAGCCGAGGATTTTCCTTGGGTGCTTCAGCACGACACGCCATTGTTTCCTGAACAATGCGGCGGGCCGCTGCTGGACCTCGAAGGCAAGGTAGTTGGCATCAACATTGCCCGCCAAGGAAGGATCTCCTCCTTGGCTATACCAACAAGCTACTTAGTCGAGCTGTTGCCGGATTTAACTCGCGATGAAGTCGCTCGGAAGTAAGAGCGTTCTAATTGTCAGCCGGGTCATCGCGCCAGCCCCCGGTTCGAAGCGGAACCTAGGTCAACCGCCAAGTGGAGAAAGTAGGTCGAATAATCGTCGAGGTCGGTAGCCCTGCGCCCAACAAGGTTTCGTCTCTTTAACTGGTTTTCTACTTTCGCCCTTTGCGTTTCTGAAGATGGCGAGTGCCTGACTCGTAATATCGAGTTCTCCGCTGGCGCGTCTCAGAGCCTTTGCTCTCCTCCAATTGTGTTCGCAAGTCGGCTAATAGAGCCGTCGTGAAGCGGCACTTAAGCTCTTCAACCCGGAAACGGATGTAATCACTCTGCTCAGCCGCCAGTGTGCCTAGCAGAAATTGCGAGAGCTCCTCGCGAGTCGGTACACCAACTTGGTTGCGTCTCCAAATCTCGCTGAGGGTATGGACGCCCGCATTGCGGCGTCCATTAATCGTCGCCAACCGCTGAACAAGCCGACTGTCCTGTCGCGCTAATCGCTCGACCTCTGCAGCGCGCAATGGGTCGAGCGTCTCGTCAAGGTAGGCTTCCAGTTCGGCATCTGTGAAATTCATGTGAAAAGCCAATGTCTCAAACAAATCGCGCGGTCTCGAGCTTGATCGTAAGGCTTTGTTCAAAACCTTGCAAATCAAAGCTCGGAATCAGCCCGGGTAGAATCGAATCCGTCTGGCTGGGCGCAGTCTTGTCGGTTGCATCGGCAGTCCGGCACGCCTATTTTAAGCGTAGTTGCGAGCACTCGCTCGAATGGGAACAAAAGGGTAGGGCAGATGCGAAGAAATCTCCACAAGGTCGTTTGTTTGATAGTTTGGGTTGGCGGGCTGGTGGAACCCTCTGGCATGTGGGCCCAAGAGACGATTTCTCCAGCAACCCCGCCGGTAGCCGTGCCAGCGGTGGTCGCCTCGAGCGAACCTGCGAAGACGCAAGTCGCCAGAGGAGTCGTCTTCCACGATACCAATGGGGACGGTAAGCGAGACGCTGGCGACCGGCCCATATCAGACGTCAAGGTTTCCAATGGACTTGATATCGTGCGGACCGATGCGGAGGGGCGCTACGAGTTGCCGCTCGGAGACGAGGGGCAGGTCTTTGTGATTAAACCCGCGGGGTATCGGACTCGCTTGGGCCCCAATCAACTTCCCTTGTTTTATTACTTACATCGTCCTCAAGGGAGCCCCAAGCTCCGATTTGCCGGAGTTCAGCCGACGGGGCCGCTTCCCCAGTCGATTGACTTTCCTTTGACCGAACAAGCTGAGCCTGAGCTTTTCCGAGTGATTTTGTTTGGGGACACGCAACCCCGAAATCTCCTTGAGGTTGATTACATCGCGCACGATGTGATTGCCGATATCCGCAAGAACTCAGCCTCCTTCGGCGTGACGCTTGGCGATATCGCGTTCGATGATTTGAATGTCTTCGAGCCACTCAGCCAAGTCGTCGGCTTGATTGGGATTCCCTGGTACAACGTCTTCGGCAATCACGATGCGAATGTCGATGCAACTTCGCGGCGCTATCTCAATGAAACCTATGAGCGGCACTTCGGTCCTAGCTACTACTCCTTTGACTACGGGAAAGTTCATTTCGTAGTAATGGACAATATCGAGTACGCTCCTTCCCCAGAAGGCAAATACGGGTTCAAAGGTGGTTTCGGAAGCGAACAATTGGAGTTCCTCAAACGAGACCTTCAGATGATCCCGGCAGACCAGATGGTTGTGATGATGATGCACGTCCCGTTGAATCTGACGGAAGACCATCAAGACTTGTTTCGTCTGATTGAGCAACGGCCATTTACGCTCTCAATCGCCGCTCATCAACATTACCACCAGCACATGTTTTTCGATCAGGCTCAGGGCTGGCGAGGTCCTCAGCCGCATCACCACATCATCAACGTAACCGTTTGTGGCAGTTGGTGGTCCGGACTTAAAGACGAGCGAGGAATTCCACACGCGACGATGTCAGATGGTGCGCCTAACGGCTATTCAGTCCTCTCGTTTGACGGGAATAAATACAACTTGGAGTTCGTCGGCGCAGGCAACGATCGCGGCAGACAGATGCGAATTCGTCTGCCGGACGAAGTTTCGGCCAAGCAGAAGACCCGTTTTCATGTGAATGTTTTCGACGGTTCAAGCCGGTCGAAAGTGGCTTTCTCGCTGAATGGAGTGGACTGGGCGGAATGCCAGCAGGTTGCCGAGCCCGATCCGCTATTTCAATCGCTTTGGGAAGCCGAGCAAACCCAGCAACCACCACCCAAACCAAAGCTAACGAAGCCGACGATTTCCAGTCACCTTTGGGCAGCTGAGTTGCCGCTTGGGCTTACACCCGGGACTCATTTGCTGCGTATTCGAACTGAGGATATGCACGGCAAAAGTTTCACTGATGAGCGAAGTTTTCGCGTCGTCGAGTAAGTTCTCGAGAGGCGATTTCTTAGCATCCGCGCAATTGATTTTTTAGCTTGATGGCCCGAGGACTTGCGAGACTCTCAGTGCCACTGTGAGGGAGGGGGAAGTAGCTCCATATCAGAAAGTTGCGGTTCACTTTCCGCATTCAATATTCCAGTTACCTTTCGCTCCTAGCTATGGCTGAAGTAGTTCAGCACGGCCATTTCGGCGATTTCTCGCGTGAAGGTTGGCGACTGGTCATGAAAGCTGCAATAGTCTCGGGCTTGATTTAACAGGTCCTCGACGTGGCAGAATCTTAGTTCTCGCTGCTGCTGATTGAAATGCTGCTCAATCAGGTATTCGATTATTCCCGGTTCGAGGGCGACACCGAATCTTGAGGCGCGATCGAGGAACAATTCGCGGAATTGCTCTTCGGATGGGTTTCCAACTTCAATCTTGTAGGGGATCCGCCGCATGAAGGCGTCATCGCACAATTGTTTCGGCGTCAAGTTTGTTGAGAAAACGAGGAGTTGGTCAAACGGGAGGCGGATCTGACGTCCTGAGGGGAGTCCGATATAGTCGAACCCGGTGTCCATCGGGACGATCCAACGATTGAGCAGTTCGTTGATGCTGATTCGTTGTCGTCCGAAGTCGTCGATCACTAAGCAGCCGCAATTGCTCTTCACCTGAATGGGAGCTTCCAGAATTCTTGTAATCGGGTTCTGAGTCGCCTCGAGATGACTCAGTTCCAGTTCGCCGCCTGTCACCACAGTTGGGCGTTGGATGTAGACCCATCGCTGGTCGATTTCAAACCCGGGTGGCAAAAGAGTTCGGCCTTCGAATTGAATTTCCTGATGAATTGACGGGTCGAATACTCGAATGATTTCATTGCCTACAGCCAGAACACGTGGAATCCAGATGTTGGACTCTGAGGCTTTTAGTAGTTGCCGCGAGAGCACGCTCTTGCCATTTCCCGGCGGCCCGTAAAGCATGAGGGCTTTACCCGAATTGACCGCTTGGCCCAGTTGGCTGAGGAGTAAATTGGAAACCGAAAAGTCGGTCATCGCCTTGATCATTTGAGCAAGTTTGATGCGATGATTTTTCAGTGACTGTCGAAACACCGAATTGGTGTACTGTTCGATGGATACGGGGGCTGCACCGCAGTAGGTGCTCAGTCCAATATCGAGTTGAGCCTTCTCTACTCCGCGCGGCGAGATCTCGGAAACGAAATCGTTTCCAGCGGCGGCGCCTTTGGGGAAGATCAGTTGCTCAGCCCTGAGCATGTGTAGGGGCGGTTCAAGTAAATTCAGGGGCAATTTCAATTGACGACTGATTGCCAATCCGGATTTGCTGCCGTGCTGGTAGAGATAACGAAGCACGAGCGGCTGGAGAACCCGCGCATCGAGGCCGGCGTCAGCAAGGGATTCTGGCTTTCGCGGAACAAAGAACGTGTTTGCTGCAACGGGAGATTCCTGTCCGCCCAAACCAAATGCTTCGGGGAATGTCGAGCGTATAAATTCAGAAGTCATTAGCGCACCGCTTGAGGACTGCTTTGAAAAGGATTGAAAAGCAGGGAGGGGTCGCGGTTTGATACCGCCGGTGGGGGCAACCGGTGAACTGGCGGTGCGATTGCAGTTGTTCGGCAGGTGGAGGGGGCCAGTTACAGCCATTTATCGGCCTGAGTCGCTGGCCACGCTGAATTCGTCATCTGAATATCGCGTTTTGAGGGCGGACCAACGGTTTTGGGATGGAATAACCGGAAAAGACGGTCTTTCCCGTCGAATCGAAGGGGTACTTCTAAAGCATGACCTAACTTTTAACCGGACTATATCCCCATCTCTCGACACCCAGGCGTGCGGCAACTCCAAAATGATTCACGTACGACGTCTGACAAAAATCTATCAGCACTGCGACGAGTCGGAACACGTCGCGCTCGGGGGGATCAGCTTTGACGTCATGCCGGGGCAAGTTTTCGGTCTGCTCGGGCCGAACGGAGCGGGCAAGACAACCGCTTTACGAATCCTCAGTACCGTTTTGAAGCCAACCTCTGGTGTTGCCCTGATCAACGGCTTCGATGTCGTTCGACAGCCAGAGCAAATCCGGCGTCAAATCGGCTTTGTCTCCCTAAACACCGCGATTTACGATCGCATGACCGCGTGGGAAATGGTTTATCTTTTTGGGCGGCTCAATGGAATTAGCTCCGAGTCGCTCCATGTTCGAAT
>JBJTQD010000289.1:0-2064 GCA_046075445.1 Planctomycetota bacterium | reverse complement strand
CCCCTTCACAACCAGATTCAGTTTTCGATCGGCGACGGAGATGGTGGCGGTAGTGCCGCTGTCGAAGGTGAGGAAGTCTTGCTCGACGCCGTCGCTGAAGATTACGCCGCCGCTGGGCATTTGCGAGGTGACGATGAGCGGTTGGCCGGCTTGGATCGTGCCGGTAACCAGAGTGGCTTGCGAGGATCGGCTGATGAAGGGTTCTCGGACGTAGTAAGCAAGCGACTCGGCGCGGTAGTCAAAGCGGTAACTCTCGCGCGCCTGTCGGAATGGCTCTGTGTTCTCGGTCGCTTCGATGATCGCCGCTGAGCCGGTCAGGATCGAACGTGACCAGCCAGTCGATCCGGCTCCGGTCGTGATGATGATCCCGCTGGAGGACTGATTCTCCGAATGCTCCCCGTATGAGATCCGGTACCGGGCGGAGGCGTGGGTGGCATAGCCGACGAAGAGGTCGTTCAGCGCGTCGATTGACTGGCCGTTGTTCAGTGCAGCGCGGGCCATTGTCAGGCGATCGACTTCGAACCGCCCCGCCATGACACTGGCGAGGACGCTTTCGCAATTCTGGATGGAAAACGGCAGCAGGACGCCGTCGATCCGGGTTGGATCGGGATTGAAAGCGACCAGCGGCTGGCCATCGAGGTACTTTGCGGTGTTGACGACCAGCCCGTCTTGGCCGACGACCAGAACCAGGTCCTTCGGCCCGAAAAGAAAGTTCGGCAGGAAAGAGCGATCGATCCACTGGCAGCGGACTTCGGGCAGCGAGCGGTTGAGCGTGTCGAGGGATTGCTTAAAGGTTTGATGCGCGCTGGCGTAACCATCAAACGAGTCCCCCAACCGCTCGATGTAGAAGCGAGCTTGGGCTTCCGAATTGTAGCGCTCGATTAGTTCCTCGAGCGCCGTCTTGCGGGTCACGACAACGATCTTATCGAACGCCAAGTCAGGCATGGTTGTGGGGCTCTAGCGATCGCTAGAGGACGAATCTGGCTTGGGGGGCGAGTTGAGGAGACTGGCGAGTATTTCCGAGGTGATATTCAACTGGCCGACTTTGTCAGCATTCAGCCCGAGGACACGCATGGACTCGGCCAGCAGCAGCTTCGGGTCAATGGACCCCAAGGCGGCGAGTTCTTGAGAAAGCGCTTTGGCCTTGGAAGCGGATTCGACTTCGACTGCCCTGCCCCGATTTTCAGCTTCGCGCAGCATGTTCTCGCCCTGGAGTGCGATCAGTTGGGCGCGGCCTTTCTCCAAAGCCGAATCGCTCTCGAGTTCCTTCTCGCGGATCTTGCGTTCTTCGTCGACGGCGGCGGCTCGGCGGGCCATGATCGCTTCGTCGGCGCGGCGCAGAAGCTGCTCGCGGAATTCGGCTTCGAGAGCCTTGGAGATTTCTGGAGTTGGCTTGACGGCGAGGATGAAGACGCCGAGGACGGAGACACCGAAGGACTCGACTGTCGCGTCGGTTTCCATCCGCTGAGCGACTGCAGCCGAAATTGCTTGAGCATCCCGAACGCATTCTTCCAGCGTGCGCTTTTCGATTTCCTCATGCGCGGCGATTTGGAGGGTGTTGACGAGGCGCTGGCCTAGAATCCGCAGGTCTTCGGACTTATAGGCGCCGGTCCTGGGGTCGATCGAGAGATTCAGGAGTTTGGCCGCGCGTTGCGGGTCGGTGATGCGATAGGTCAGTTGACCTTGGACGCTGACAACTTGAAAGTCGCGGCTGGTCTCAGCGAAGACGAAGGGGCAGTCGATGCGCTGGGTCGGCACGGCCACGATCAGGGTGTTGTAGCGGAAGTAGAAGAAAGAAAGGCCTTGGCCTGCTTGGGTCTGGCGGCTTCCCGAGTACCGGATGATGTAGTCGCTTGGTTGGCCTTTGAAATAGGAGATACCTAGCATGATTTAACTCGGTTTGGTGGGGGGGGCGTTTGAGGGCGGGCACTTTGAATTTAATTGGAATTAGGCGAAAGACAATTGTGGCTGAGCAAAGAAAGGGGGCGGGGGTCAAATTAGGGTTTGACCCCCATTTCCTTAGATTCAGTATGCAGCGTGTTAGCGTTGGCTGAAGCCAACAAT
>JBJTQD010000288.1:0-5520 GCA_046075445.1 Planctomycetota bacterium | reverse complement strand
GGCCAGTACCAGAAGTACGTGGCGATGCCGGGCACTTACATCCGCGAACACTTCTTCGGGAAGTACCCGGAACTGCTTGAACTGGTGAAGAATTATTCGGATGAGCGACTGCTAAAACTGCGTCGCGGTGGACACGACCCCGAAAAGGTCTATGCCGCATTCAAGAACGCCATGGAAACCAAGGGCCAGCCGACCGTCATCCTCGCCAAAACCATCAAGGGTTATGGCATGGGCGAAGGCGGCGAGGGCCGAAACATTGCCCATAACAAGAAAAAGGCGTCCGAACAGGAGATGCTGGACTTCCGCAATCGCTTCGGAATTCCGCTTTCCGACGAGCAAGCGGTGAAGATGGAGTTTTATCGCTTCCCCGAAGGCTCCGTCGAGCACAACTATCTCAAGTCTCGACGCGAGCAATTGGGTGGGCCCGTTCCTTGTCGGCCTGACAAGCAATTGCTGATGGAAGTCCCTTCCTATGCCGACTACCGCTCGATTGTCGACCGCGACAATGGAAAGGAAATATCGACAACTCAAGGATTTGTTCGAATCCTCAGCCGTTTGTGCAAAGACAAACTGATCGGCAAAAACATTGTCCCGATCGTACCCGATGAGTCGCGCACCTTCGGTATGGAAGGCATGTTCCGCGAAGTCGGAATTTATGCAAACACTGGCCAACTCTACGAACCAGTCGACTCCGACCAATTAGCTTTCTACAAAGAAGCCAAAGACGGCCAGTTGCTGGAGGAAGGAATCTCCGAGTGCGGAGCAATCTCCTCGTTCTGCGCCGCGGGGTCAGCTTACGCTGCTCACGGCATCAATATGATTCCGTTCTATATCTTCTACTCTATGTTCGGCTTCCAACGCGTCGGCGACTCGATTTGGGCTGGAGCCGACCTGCGGGTCAAGGGCTTCCTGATCGGAGCGACTGCAGGACGCACCACTCTGAACGGCGAAGGCTTGCAGCACCAGGATGGCAACAGCCTCCTTTATGCGATGGCCTACCCCACCGTCCGCGCTTACGACCCGGCCTTCCATTACGAGATGGCGGTCATCATTTTCGACGGGCTCAAGAAACTCTACGTCGATGGTGAGACGGCGATCTATTACCTGATGGCCGGCAACGACAGTTACGTCATGCCCGAAATGCCAACCGGCATTGAAGATCAAATCGTAAAGGGCATGTACAAGTTCCGAACCGTTGAGGCCGCGAAGGCGAAACATCGAGTTCAACTCTTCGGCAGCGGCGCAATTATGAATTGCGTGCTCGAGGGTCAGAAAATCCTTGCCGAACAATTTGGCATCTCTAGCGACGTCTGGAGCGTCACCAGCTACACCGAGTTGCGCCGCGAGGCTCAAGAAGTGCGTCGTTGGAACATGCTCAACCCGACTCAAAAGCCTAAGCTTAGCTTCGTCGAGCAGCAGATGGCTGGACACGCCGGTCCGATCATCGCGGCCAGCGATTACGTCCGAGCCGTTTCCGAGCAGGTCGCGCCTTGGATGCCGGCTCCTTTCTTGGCTCTCGGCACCGATGGAATGGGAAGAAGCGAAACTCGCGAGGCGCTCCGTCGACACTTTGAAGTCGACGGACAATTCGTGGCAGTCGCCGCCCTTTGGAAACTCGCTCAAGAAAAGCATCTCGATATGAAGGACGTCGAAAAGGCAATCAAGAAATTGGGAATCGACCCAGCTAAGATCAGCCCCCTCTACGCCTGATGCTCCAACCTGAGAGCCTGTCTCCGCGGGTGAGTCTCCGGAGACAGGTTTGTTTAGGTTTTAACATTTACCTGTTACGCGTCCCCGCTTTCCACACATTCTCAACCTTGCTCCACAGACGATATGGCAATCGAAATCAAAGTTCCGGCTCTCGGTGAAGGCGTTAATTCTGGCGATGTTCTTGAGGTATTCGTCAAAGTCGGAGATACGATCAACGTCAATGACAACGTTGTCGAATTGGAAACGGACAAGGCAACCGTGACGATCCCCGCTACATCTGGCGGTAAGGTCCTCGAGGTTTTGGTCAAATCCGGAGCCACAGTAAATGTTGGCCAAGCACTAATCAGAGTCGAAGCTGCCACCGGCAGCGCCGCACCCGCGACTCCAGTTGCCGCACCGACTCCCGCTGCCGCCCCGACTCCACCCCCGACACCGCCCGCACCTGTCGTCCAAGCAACCACTGCTCCGGCACCGAAACCGGCACCCGCCGCCACACCAGTACCGGCTCCAGCACCAGTTCAACCCGCCGCTGCTACAGCAGTGGCTGACAGTGGTGACCTCGCCGTCGTTGCCGCAGGGCCGGCTATCCGTTGCTTTGCCCGCGAAGTCGGCGTCGACCTGCGAATGGTAAAAGGAACCGGTGCCGCTGGACGAATTCTTCGCGAGGACATCCTCGAAGTCGTTCGCTCTGGTTCAGCCAAACTCCAAAAGGCTGCGGGCGCTGCCAGCAACGGAGCAACGAATGTCCCCGGACAGAGCGATAACTGGGGCCCGGTTCGCGTCGAAAAACTGACCAAAATCCGAGCGACCATTGCACAAAAGATGCATGAGTCCTCATCGACTGTTCCCCGCGTCACGAACTTTGACGACGCGGATGTGACCGAACTCGAACAGATTCGCCAAGGCAACAAAAAGGACTACGAGGCGAAAGGCATTAAGCTGACGACGATGCCGTTCATCATCAAGGCGGTTGCGATGTCTCTCAAATCGCACCCGGTGATCAATGCTTCGATCGACGTGCAAGCCAATCAGATCATCTACAAAGACTACGTCAACGTAGGGATCGCTATCGACTCTGACCGTGGACTCGTTGTTCCCTCGTTGCGAACCGCTGATAAACTCGGCATTCCGGAAATTGCCCGCGAACTGAGTGAACTCGCCGAGAAGGTCCGGTCCTCAACGTTCGCGATCGACGACCTGCGAGGCAGCACATTCACCATCAGTAACTTGGGTGCGATCGGCGGAACCTATTCGACGCCGATTATTAACGTCCCCGAAACCGCGATTTTGCTGGTCGGTCGCTCTCGGAAACTTCCTGTCGTGGTCAACGACACGATTCAGATTCGCTTGATGATGCCGCTGAGCCTTTCCTATGACCATCGCCTGATTGACGGCGCGGCAGCAGCGAGATTCCTAAACGACGTCATCGGTTACTTGCAGGCGCCAAGCAAGCTTCTGCTCGCGCTATAGTCCACGCCTAAGGCACTGCAAAGTAAAACTTCAGAGCAATACAAAAACCTTGGATTGCCCTCAGCGAGGAAAACCTTTTCAGCGCCTAGGGACCGCAGTCGGCTTGTAGCTCTGAAGAATCTCACGAGTCCACTGGTCAGCCGCCGGATTGCGTTCCGCCGGTGCTGCCGCCGCATCGTAGCGTACGGTGTTGCCGAACCCAAGTTCGAGCAGCAATTGACTCATTTCGCGAACAAACAACCTGTCATGCTTCAGGCCGCTGAGTAAAAACTTCGCATCCAATTCACTTACGGGCGCCGAGTTGCTGGCTAGTTGCACGAGCCGAAAAAACTGACTTGCATGTTCAGGGGCTCCTGATTTCTCGGCGATTGTTCTCCACAATTGCCTCGTCTTGGGACTTCGAGGGGAAAGCCCCATCAGCCACTGCAGTGCCTCTTCGCGGCTTTTCTGCTCGGCACCTTCCAGGACATCCAATAAATGCACTTCTGGCGACAAGACCGCGGGTAGGTATTGAGCCAATACTCGCTCTGAAGCAGGCCGGTTTGCAGTCAGGCGGTTTAGCGAACTGACAACGTTCGCACTCGCCAGTAACTCCTCTTGGTCGGTTTCCGAGAGGGCATTGACCTTCGCAGGGTTATCCAACCAAACAAAAGAATCTTTCAATGGGCTCAGGGCCATCGAGTCCCCACGGATATCCGCGCCGAAACCCGGCAAGTCTGTATAGACAAGCTGCTGTCGCCCGGAAATGGTCTGCTCCTCTGCACGAACCGAGCCTCCATAAACAGAGAGCCGCGGTAAACCATCGAGCCAATCCAGCCCCAATGCTGTCCCGTTGGCGACGACTTCGATGTTCCATTCAAGTCGGTCGTACTTCGCTTTCAGCTTCGCCCCAGCAGGAAGCTTCTTCAATCCAATTCGCCCAGCCTGAATCTCCAATCCAATCGTTTGTTCTTGGGGAAGGACGCTCACGGCAACCAAGGAGTCTGCATCGAGCACGATTTCACCAAGCTTACCTAACCGAGCTGACACCCAAGAATCTGGTAATGTCTGCCATTCCCAGCCGTTGAAAACTCGCGCTGAAGAACGAGGTCCGAACCAAGTTTCTTTCCCCTTCTCCCGGAGTGCGACGACACCTTCAAGTTTCAGCCAAGACAGATCCTCAAGCACGCTGCTCTGCTGATGAAAAACCGATGCATCCGGGTCTAATTCAGAGCTTTCTCCGATCGACGCGCTTTGGCCAGGCTCCTCCAGCGCAATTAACACCCAGTCGCCGGCGGTCGGAGACGATTTAAGGCGGTTGCTCGGAGATTGGATCGCAACTGTATCGAGTTCTGCATTCTTCCGGTTCGGTCCCGCTTCCACGACAGCGGCCTCAGTCTTTGATTTCAATTCCGCAGAGGCGATCTGATTCGCTCTATCCGGCTTTTTCAGCCACCCGCTGAGCACACCCGAAATCCAAATCGCGCCGCACATAGCCGACGTGACGGCGACGGCGGCCGCAACACCCCACTTCCGGGAACGCTTGGTATTCGTCTTGAAACTCTCGCCTTTGACGGCCCGAGCCATTTGGATTCCAACAGGCTTGGCCGTTGTTGAGGTTTGGGACACTGCCAGGACAACTGCTTCTGAATCGGGCGGTCCTGCCTTGGTCGTTGTACGATTCCCAAAGTTACTTCCGAGTTGAAACAGTTTTTCCGTGGTTGACCAAGGGACCAGACAATCGGAAGTCTCTGAGAATTGCTGTCGGAAATGCAGCAGTAATTCACGCAGTAATCGCGGAGTCCGAAGCGCCTCCCGCTCCAGTTGTTTACGTTGTTCTTTTTCCAAAGAGCCATCGAGATAGGCTGCCAGGACTTGGGCGTCTAAATCGAAACCGGCTTGGGTCAGCCGATCGCAGGTTCGCCGATCTGACTTCAGTTCAGCCGAGACGCGTTGCAACATTTCCCAGACGCGTTGGTAGTTTGGGTTAAGGTCAATTTCCTCTCGCACTTGAGCGGCTTGCGCGAACTCCGTGGCTCCCACTTCTAACAGCAGGAGGTCTCGCAACATCAAGCGATGTGCCATTAGACCCCCCCCATCAATTTGCGAAGGCGTTCGTGGGCGCGGGACAATTTCGGTCCCACGGCATTAATCGACAAGCCGGTCTTTCGGCTAATCTCGCGATAATCAAGCGATTGGTGATAATACATTTCTAAAATCTGTCTGTCCGCTGGCTTCATCCGCTCAAGGCATTCGGCTAAGTGCATCTTGTTTTCGGTGCCGATCAGGTTTGCGAGGCTATCGACCTCTTCGGTAACCCCAAGTTCAATCTGGACGGAAGAATCGCTGATTCCGACCAAC
>JBJTQD010000287.1:0-1071 GCA_046075445.1 Planctomycetota bacterium | reverse complement strand
CCAAAATTCAATTCTCGGCTGACTTGACGGAGATTCATCGAGACTTCGGCAGGCTCCTCAAGGAACTAGGTGACAAGAGCCGAGCCGAGGTCGCCTTGTTTCAGTCTCTTTCGCTGTTACGCAAGAATATCGAAGAGTGTGTCTCGAGAGTCGAGCGTGAGTTAGTGATAGCGAAGATTCTGGCTGGCCTAAGTGAACAGTCGACAATCGACAAATTGCTCGCAGAGGTCAAAGCGGAAGTGAGACGCCTGAGCCTTGCGGAACGGGGGCAGGCCGAGCAATTGTTGGTAGATTTCTATTCGTCCGTGAAAGAATTTTCGGCTGCCGAAGAGATCGCGTCCAAAATAAAAGACCCCTCAAGGCGTTCCGAGGCGTTTGCTTTGATAGGCAAGCGACAGGCGAGATTGCTCGAGTTAAAAGCGAGTCGCATTTCGTTCAGCAAGGCCTTCGAAGCAGCTCGCAAGGTGAGCGGGTTAGGCACTTTGGATTCCACTCAGTTGAATGGGGGCGCGATTCGATTCGTGGCGAGGCAACAGGCTGAGTGTGACTTGGAGGGGGTGGTTACTTACTTACAAGGGACAAGCGACCCTAACTTGCTGACCTACGGCAGTCTGGGCGCCACGGAGGGATTTGATCCGGTGAAGGCAAAAATCGCGGGCGAGTTTGGTCGACTCGCAAAGTCGAAGTTGAAAGACGTGTGTGGCTCGGACCTTGCGTGCAAACTCGTCGAAATAGACTTTCCGCTGCCCCTCGACGACCCATGGTTCAGCCATGGCAGTACGGAAGATCAAGAGGGAAATACAGGGAAAAGCAGTTTTGGCTTTCACTTCGATCATTAAACATTGAGGGTTAAGCGGAGCGTGAGAGCGGTGATTCGCTGCTGAGGTGGGTGCGCATCGCGGTCGAGCGGAATAGGTTTGATGATCGCCTGCGCGAGTGCGATCCACCCTACGGATCCTGCAAGTCGTTTTCTTTCATCAGTGCTAGTTAGCTGTTGAGGTGGGTGCGCATCGCGGTCGAGCGGAATAGGTTTGATGATCGCCTGCGCGAGTGCGATCCACCCTACGGATC
>JBJTQD010000286.1:0-3232 GCA_046075445.1 Planctomycetota bacterium | reverse complement strand
ATCGTCGGGTCGTTGTTGCCGGCAATCGTCGCAACTTGCTGAATCTCTTTTTTGCTCTTGGCGTCAATCGATTTGGCTTGACGAGAAACCTCGTCACAAATTGCAACAACTGCCTTGCTGATCCCGCGGGAGAGAGCCATCGGGTCAAAACCCGAAGCAATCATCTTCAACCCTTCGCGGAAAATTCCTTCAGCCAGAACCGTAGCGGTTGTGGTTCCGTCGCCAGCCACATCGTTGGTCTTGCTGGCCGCTTCCTTCACCAATTGAACGCCCAGGTTTTCGTACGGGTCGTCCAGTTCGATGTCCTCAGCAACGGTTACACCGTCCTTGGTCACCTTGGGGCTGCCCCAACCCTTGTCGAGAATCGCATTCCGGCCACGAGGCCCTAATGTGCTGCGCACGGCTCGAGCTAACTTGCTCACACCGGCCAGCAGCGGCTTTCGCGCCGCCTCGTCAAACACCATCTGTTTTGCACCCACAGGAATCCTCCATTAACTATTTGAAATCTGCCTGCTCGATATCTTTTTTCGCTACGCTGAAAAACCACACGCAGCGACAATCAATTCAGCTTTCGAACCGAACGCTTAAGCTCAGGCTCGCTTTTCGTCAGGCCAGTCTCTCACGGAAAAGCAGTCTCTTCCGGTAGAACAGAACCCATCGAGCGAGCACGCCAAAACTTAAACAGCCCGGCCAACACGGCGAATAAGCCCGGCCAACACGGCGAATAAGCCCGGCCAACGCGGCGAATAAGCCCGGCCAACGCGGCGACCTTTTCCTCACCCGAGCCCTAAGCTCAAGCTAAAAAATCAGCCTGCCAAATAGGCACCTTCGGCTTCGGTAGCTGGTCTTAAAAAGCAATCACCGTGCCAAAGCTCGGGAAACACTCGGTAACGGTTCATTTTCAACGTTTTTTTGCGACTTCCGCAGCCGGGCCCGAATTTAACCCCGAAGAAATGGGGCTATAAACGACAAACCGCCCCGGAGCAGGGCGGTCGAAGTCGATTGAAATGCCAAAAAGTCAGAAGTCGAAAGCCGATGGCTCACATCGCAGCGCTACGGCGATAGGAGCTACTTGTCCGACAATTTCCAAGCGGTCAGCCAAAACTGACCGCCGCGCTTCATTTGGAAGTCGCTCATTAAGCGGCGCTCCATGTCAGGAAGATGCCCGGCACCGTAGAACAGGGCCAATCGCTTCTTGCCGTTGGCCATCTCCCGCTTCATCACTTCCAAAGCCTTGGCGTTTCGGTGGTCAATGATCGTCGACCCTTCACGCCCCTCAAAAATCGCCATGCCACCTTCCATGTCTCGCATCTGCTGAGCCATCGTCCGCCGCAGTCGCATCGCCGGATTTTTTGAGAACATCGCGCTCAGCAGGTCGCCACTGCTGACTTCCGTCCGAGCCTCGCCCTTCATGCCTTGACCAATCGCCTTGAGAAACATTTTCCCAAAGCTCTCATCATTCTTATTCATACTCTCCACGAACTCTTCGGGAGACATGTCGGCATGGATGAAGTTGTCGCGGTTGTAATCGATATGCTCTAGCTGGAACTCCAATTCCAGCATGGACTTCATTCCCATCTGCATCGCGGCCAAGGGGTTCAGCCCATCTCCCTCGCCTCTTCCACCCTTAGGAATCCGAGTTCCCTCCGGTGCGACGAGTTCATACAGCAGAGCGTCGTACTTCTCGAAGTGTTTGTTCAGCTCTTGGTAGTATTCCTTTTCCCCAATATGGACAACGCCGATCAAGTCGACGATCACCGTCTCACCAGCCGCATTGACTGTCTCGTATCGGGTAATAGAAGTCTCCAAAGCTTGCGGCTTGCCGGCGTCGTTTTTCCTGACGCGCATGAAGTGGTCAATCTCCACTTCGTCTTTCGCCTTGGCCTTCTTGGCCTTGCCCGCCTCAACCGCACCGCCAGTTTTCCCGGCATCGTCCTGAGCCCAGACCGAAAGGCTGCCCGAACAGAGCAAGAACGAGACCAAGCTCAACCAAAATCCTCGGCTAACCAATCCGCCGCTCATCTGACTTCCCTTTGCTTGACCAACTTAACGCAGAACGACCAGCAATATCCTAAGCAAAACCCGTAAACCGGGCAAAAGGTTTCACTTCAAAGAGACGTGGCTTTTGCGATTCAGCCGAACTTTCTTACGCCAACATCCTGCCCGTATTTCGCAGCTTAAAAGAAAATTCGAACCAATTACGGAGCGATTCGTTTTACTTCACCTGAGTTATCGCGACTGGACTTCTTTCCGCGAGAAATACCGAAGCCGGACGTCGCGTGATGTATTTGGCGAACTGAGAGCCGAAGAGGCTATGTGCATCACAAGTAAAACTCGCTTGCCCCGCGTCCCAGACCTTCCAATTGCCGGACTGAACTTCGAAAGTCACAAGCTTTTCTCCTGATGTCGCATACCAGTGCCCGCGTTGCAGCAGAAAGCCAAAAATCGAATCCTCATTCAGCTTGGCTTGCCGCTGTCGCCCTTTTACACGAATCCGGTTCTGCTCGCTGTCAGCTCGCCAGCGGTAGTCGACTTGGGGATTCTCTTCGCGACCACCTTGCAGCACAAAGCCCTTATTCTCGATCACAAACGGAGAGTACGTAAAAGAAGAACGCAGGGCCCGGGTCAGGGACCAAGCCGCCAAGCGAGTCGAAACAAAACTGTTGATCAAACAGACTCCCCGGTCTTTGGGCAGTCCTTTTTCCATTCGCCGTACGTAGAAACGCAAACTGATCAAATCGACCTCGTGACCGATCGCAAACGGAAGATTCCAGACGTAGACTTCCTTCATCCGAACAGCTACCAACGACAAGAATGTATCGTTGTTAAAGAAATCAAGTTCCAACCCGGGCGGAACCAGCGGTGCTAACGTCTGACGATCGCAATGGAAATTGAGCGCAACCAATTCGCTCCAATCGGCTCGCACCGTCGCTTTTGCGGTTCCCATCGGTATACCTGCGTGGAAAACTTGTCGTCGGCCCCCAGACAGTTAACTCATCTTTCGAGATGAGAAAAACCCCCGGGCAACCCGCACACCTCAAGACCGGCCGCGCTTTCGCAACCTTTGCACAGGCGACCTAGTCGTTGCCTTTCGCAGCATCATCTCCCGATGCACTCTCGAGCTTCCATCGCCTCCTGGCTTCATGCCAGTGTAACACCCAGTCGCTGGGGAAGGAATTTAACCAATCCCGAATGTTTCAAATTTTGAGGACACTCTCTCGCCCAAAAGAAG
>JBJTQD010000285.1:0-1695 GCA_046075445.1 Planctomycetota bacterium | reverse complement strand
GGTGTAGTAGCGACTTCCCGGCCGAATCAATTGGCCACCTTCGTGCGGAACTTGAGCCGTTGCCTTGAGCAGCATCAGACTCTCGTCCGGTGCCGCCACGTTCACCCGTCGCGTCGCCATGTCGTCGGTCAGTGCTCGAATGTCGAAAACCGGATCGTAGCCGCGCAGCGAAAGCTTGAACCCCTTCTTGCCGTCTTGCGATCCATGACATGTCCCGGCGTTACAGCCAAGTTTGGTCAGCACCGGATTCACATCGCGAATGAAGCTGAGTGGCTTCTCCGCTTCTTGCTTCAATGCCACGGGAATCGCGATTCGCTGGTCGCCCAGCGCAATCGCCAGCTCACCAGCAGCCGGATTTTCCGACGGCTGCACTAATCCGCTGCTGCTCACCGCCACGCCTGCTTGGGGCGTGTAGCTGGCCAAGTCGGTCACATCGAAGGTTCGTCCATCGTTCAGCTCTGCCGTGACGAGCAGCTGAACATAGTCACCCAGCCCGCTCAATTCGACCGACTGCGGCGTCGACTTCAGCGACTTGACTCCGGCGGCTTGGATTGTCGCGAGTCGGCTGTCGCGATTTGTTTTTGCTTCGCTTGCAGCGGCCTCGGATGAGGCTGCTTTCGTCTCGTACAGCCAGCTTGGCCGGAAGTTTTCTTTCGCCAAATCGGACTTCACTTCAACCGGCTGCCACGCTCCCAGCGCCTCGCCGCCTTGCGTACGATAGCGATGCAGTTGGCCATCGGCACCGGCGGTGACAAAGTACTCACCACTCGGGTGAAAGGCGACAGCGTAGAAGCCGCCGCTGGCGAGATCAATTTGCGCGAGTTGCTGGATGTCGCTGGTCAGGTATTGTTCCAGCCGCTTGTTTTCCTCAGCTGACCGCCCGGTGACAACTTTGCCGGAAATTGCCCGGATGTCGTCGGGCAAAGCGGTGTCGAATTCCCAAGAAAAAACGCGAGCTTGGCCCCGTCCGTCGAGGCTGCTGACGGCGACAATCCGGCGACCGTCCGCCGAGATATCGACTCCCGTCACGCGGCCGGGCATTTCCGGAAATCGGCGGATCAAGTTGGCGTCGTCCCCGATGACCCGCTTGGTCAAGCGAAACATTCGGTAGATTTTCGGCATCCCGTCGGCGCTGCCGATCAGGACTTCATCACGAGCGGGGTGTCGAGCCACCGCGGCGATGCCGCCTTTCAACACGCCGGGAGTGATCGAGGTGATGTTGTCGATGAATCGTTCGGTGGCGACTTCGGTCAACTTGCAAGTCATGTCGCGGCCTACCGAAACGAGGTGCGAACCATCGACGGAGAAGACGGTGTCGCGAACCCAATCATCGGCGGCGTCCTGAAACAGGACTTGCTCGCCGCTCTCGGCGTTGACGACGCGCACGCTGGTGTCAGTGCAGCCAAACGCGATTCGCTTGTTGTCGGGTGACCAACTCGCGCCGAAGATCGTGTCGTGGCTGACGAAGTTGGAGAAAATCAAATCGCCCGTCACCACGTTCCAGACTTGCAGTTCCCCCGCTTCGCCCGGAAGCCCACCGGCAACCGCCAGCCGCATGCCATCAGGGGAAAACCGGACCGATTCGATTCGAGGCGAGGCGCCAATCAAGCGCCGCTTCAGCTCTCCCGATTGCGCATCGAGCAACAAGACCTCGTGGATTCCAGGGACGGCTAACCATTTGCCATCGGGTGAGAA
>JBJTQD010000284.1:0-2244 GCA_046075445.1 Planctomycetota bacterium | reverse complement strand
GGACCGAAACAGCCGGGGCTCTAGCTGGCTAGTCATGGCTCCACCGACGCAAGGTCGGGTGGTGGCCCGGCTTTTTGTTTGCTCGGCTTGGGTAGCTGGCTAGTCATGGCTCCACCGACGCAAGGTCGGGTGGTGGCCGGGCTTGGTGGTGGCCCGCCCTGTTGTTGCCCCGGCTTTGTTCAAGTCTTCCGGTCTTTTCTTCTGTAAGTCATCGCGCGTGATGGAAGGCTCGCGCGGTTGAGCTACTTCTTCTTCGATCCCGTGTAGCGGCCGCTGCTGTCGTAGTAGCGGGTTGTGTTGCCCGAGGTATCGGATCGACCTGTATACGAACCCTTTGAATCGTAAAAGCGGGTCGTGTTGCCTGATGTGGTGCTGCGACCGGAGAGCGAACCCTTCGAGTCATAGAACCGGGTGTTGTTGCCGCTCGTGTCAGCTCGACCGGAATACGAACCGCGCGAGTCGTACAGCCGCGACTGCTTTTCATCGGTCGATTGCACGCGACCGGCAAAGCTGCCTCGGGAATCGTACAGCCGCGTCGTCTTGCCGCTGGAATCACTCCGGCCCGAAAAGGAGCCTTTGGAGTCGTAATAGCGCCCCGAGCTGCGGTCTTGCAGCACCGTGTTGTCGCTCTGTGAATTGCGGCTGGAGGAATTGCTCGATTGAGCGATCGCCGCAGCGGGTAAACCGAAAACCAAACTGATCAGCAGTAGGCGTTTTAAAGCATTCATAGTTGGCTCCTTTTATCTGTCCCCACATTCTATCGACACCCAGTTGGGGGTGGCAAATAGAAAATCCGAGGCGAAAAATCGCCCCGGATTGGACTCTTGCAAGCAACCAGCCGCTGGCAAGCTGCGTTTTCAATGCCGCACAACTTAGACGTTGTAGCGGAGAATTGCGGCCAATTTAGCTCCGCTGGGCAAGTCGGACTGCCGGACCGAAATCACTCGTCCGCCACCATTGATGACGCGACGGGCAATCTCATCGAGGATGTCATAGTTTTGAGCCGTCTCCTTGTCGGCGTACTCAATCTTGCCATCTTCATCCGAGACCTTGCCGTGGACTTCATGGTCCATG
Source organism: Planctomycetota bacterium (assembly GCA_046075445.1). Taxonomy (GTDB): domain Bacteria; phylum Planctomycetota; class Planctomycetia; order Pirellulales; family Pirellulaceae; genus BJ22. The sequence goes on along the minus strand of JBJTQD010000284.1, from coordinate 1,170 downwards.
TCTACAAGCAGCGTCTCAACGACGCCGAACGTCGCGGCTCGGGCTGTGTCGCTAATCTGTGCTGTCGACCGACCCTTCTGACCTCGCTGGTCGAAGACGCTGCGGAACTGAGAGACTTCACCCGCGTGGTGCTCGTCCAGCAGCTTCCGTGCGCCAGCATCGATCGTCTCGGTATGCAGTTTGTCAGGATTGCCTTCAATCAGACCCGACAAAAGATGCGGATAGCTGTTGACCGACCGGTAGATCGTTCCCACGGTTTGAGTCGAAGCCAGAATCAGCGGCGTGTTCAGCCCGTTGAGCAGCGGTCGCAGCGCGGCGTCGATCTTGCGCGAGTATTGTTTCAGCCGAACCTTCTGTCCTTCATCGCCCTGGATTCGTCCCGAAGGGGCCGGGTCATTGATGCTCGACTTGCCGACAGCCGCTGCGGCGCTCTTCGGCAGCGCGTCGATGCGAACTTCCAGCGGCTTGAGGTCGGCTCCGATCTCATACAGCTTCACTTCGTTCTCCGACAGCGCGAGGACGAAAGCGCGATTGGCAAAGCTGACTGCACGCAGCAGCGGCTTGAGATGAAAGCGATCGGAAACCTCGACGCAAGGCTGCAGACGATTGGCCAGCCGGAATGTCCGCGACCAATTCGGCGAAATGAACACCGCCAGACTATTCGCCTGATACTTCCAGAATTCATCGTCATCGATGAGGTCGCCCGCTTCATCGGCAATCGCGTCGATTACCTTCTTGTGCGTCTTGATCGCAGCCAGTTGCTCGAGTGCTTCCTTCGTCAGATTGCGCAGTTGGATGCGGTCGCCTTGGGCGTCTTTGGTCAGCGGGGTCGTCGGCAGGTAAATCGAAACACAGCCCGGTTCGCGATGATTAATCAGCGACTGCATATCGGCGACTGAAGGGGTATCAACTTAAAGCATGAAGCAGACCTTATCGAAATAAAATGAGGAATGGTTTGGAAATGGAACTTCAGAGCCAGCCAGCGGGCTGCACTGATTTCGTCGGACAAAGCAGCCAGCTTCTGCCGACTCGCGACGTGCGGAAGTCACCGCCGCGCAGGAAATTCGAACACTCAGATTATCGGGCATTGAGATAGACTGCACAAGCAGAACGGGGCCAGCGGACAAAAGCGAAAACCAGAAGCCTCTCCAGAATCTCGCGACCCCTCGC
>JBJTQD010000283.1:0-1762 GCA_046075445.1 Planctomycetota bacterium | reverse complement strand
CTACCGCCTTGCCGCTCATGTTTCCACCGGCGGCTAGCGCCTTGCCGCTCAGGATTCCACCGGCGGCTAGCGCCTAGCCGCTCATGTTTCCACCGGCGGCTAGCGCCTTGCCGCTCATGTTTCCACCGGCGGCTAGCGCCTAGCCGCAATACCCTTCAACGAAGGAACCATTGGCTTTTTGCTTGCACAATGGCTGCTCGGAACAGTGATTGCTTGCACGACCTGTAGAAAACCGGAACCAAAAAATTAGCTTCGTTCAACGGTATTGGGGCTAAACGAAGGGCCGTTGACTGCGGGCTAGACGAAGCAACGCGGCTAAAGACCTTGAGGATTTTTGAACCGAGTCGAACTGCTTTAAAACGAGCGCATGAATTGTTTGAACTCGGGAGGGAGACGGCTGTGGAAGTTCTGCTCGCGGCCTGTTCGCGGATGTCGGAAGCCGAGTTCGCAGGCATGCAGGGCGAGTCGCTTCCAAGGCCAGTTTGCGTGTTTGGCTTCTTCCCGCCGATAACGCGTTTCGCCGAGCACCGGATGGCCCTGCTCTGAGAAGTGAACCCGGATTTGATTGCGGCGTCCCGTTTCCAGAGTCACGCTGACTTGCGTTGCATCAGGAAATCGCTGCAGCACCTCGTAATGGGTGATCGCCAGTTCTCCCTGGTCGGCGGTCGGTACGCTATGCCGATTGAGGTGCTCATCGGTGGCGAGAAAGCTGCGGTAGGTGCCCGAGTCGACCGGTAACGTTCCCGCGACGAGTGCCTCGTAACGCCTCTGTGGTTTGCGTTCGGCGAATTGTTCGCGTAGCTTTTCGGCGATCTCCAAGCTGAGTGCGACGACCAGCAGTCCGGAGACATCGCGATCGAGGCGATGGACGGAGAAGAGCTCGGGCAGTTGGGCTGCGCCTGAATCGTGCTGGAGCTTGCGGGCAAGCAGCGAGAACAGCGTATGCTTTTCCCGGCGGGGTGTCGGGACCGTCAGCAGTCCGGCAGGCTTCTCGACGACTAGTAGGTCCGCATCTTGGTGGACGATCCGGAGTTCCATCCGGTCAACCAGTGGTTGCTGTTCCACTCGCCGGGGTTCAGGGCGCTGGGCTTCGACTCGCTCGCCGGGGTTGAGGCTACGGCGAATATCTTGGGTCATTCTGCCGTTAACCAGAACCAAACCGTCGCGAATGTGCTGCCGAGCGATTTGCGGTGAGCAGCGAAAGAGGTTGGCAACGACCTGCACGATTTGTCGTGCCGGCAGGGGCATCCCCGCATGGATGGTGCACTGGAGCTTGGGAGCGGACAAGGGTGAACGTTCCCTTTGAAAAGATAAAGAGGAAGCCGGGAGGCGAAGGATGGAGGATAATCTCAAGGCAGGCGATTGGCCAGAAGCAGGGGGATTTCAGCTGATAAACTAGCCTGCTTTTCCTCAGCCGGTAGGGTTCCAACCGTTGCAAACGTTCGCGAAACGCGGTTTGTCACCTGCTGGCAAACGCCTAAAATAGGAAGGTCCTTTGATGGCGTTTGAGAAGCCACCCACCTCGCCCGGATTGAATTGAAACGGAGATGATGAGCTATGAAAACCGCACTCGTATTCCTCTTGCTCAGTGGATTGACCGGTTACTTGTTGCTTCCCGGTGATTATTCAGCAGCGCAGCAGCGAAATGCGAGTGCGTTAACTCAGCAAGAGCAGGAGTCGGCTGTCGTCCAAGCACTTAGCGCGGAGTCGGCTCCAGCAGGTTTCCTCGCCGAGCGGGCTTACAAGAGCTGGTCCAAGGGGG
>JBJTQD010000282.1:0-13946 GCA_046075445.1 Planctomycetota bacterium | reverse complement strand
CGGGAGCGGACTTCGACCCTGAGACCAATCCGGCGATTGTCAGCGCGCGGCTGCTGCAGGAAAACGCCAAGCAGCAGTACGAGCGTCAGCAGAAATTGTTTGACGAGCGGGCCTCCTCTGCGGAGACCTTTCAGCGAGCCGAAACCGAACTCAAAGTTGCCGATGCGACTTTGACCCAAGCCCGCTTGCAGATCCGAGCCACCTTGGCGACGGTGCGCCAGCGTCACTCGGCGGTTGAAGCTGCGAAGCAAAAGCTGGCTGACACGCGCGTCGCTGCCCCGCGAATCGAACCTTTGAAAATGACAGCCGAGAGTCAGCCGATCGCCACCAGCGATTTGAGCTACGTTGTCGCCGAGCGAATGGTCTCGGTAGGTGAAATGGTACGGGCCTTTCCGACGACCCCGATCTATCGGCTGGTGCTTGATGACCTGCTGAAATTCAAGGCGACCGTTCCCGAGCGGTATGTCTCCCAGCTCAAAACGGGGCAAGACGCAAGACTGACCGTAGAGGCTTGGCCGGGCGAGACGTTTCCGGGAAAGGTTTCGCGGATCAATCCAACTGTAAATGTGCAGAATCGAACGTTTGAAGTTGAGGTGACGATTCCCAACCGCGAGCATCGACTGAAACACGGCGGTTTCGCCAAAGCCGAAGTGGTGATTGCGACGACCGATGAGGCGAGGATTTTGCCGCTGGAAGCCTTGGTGAGATTTGCCGGAGTGAACAAGGTTTTTCGGGTTCGCGACGGCAAGGCGGAAGAGGTGCTCGTAAAGCTCGGTTCGCGAGGCCCAGACTGGTTTGAAGTCATTGGCGACCTCAACGAAGGAGACCAAGTTGTCACCAGCGGGCAAACTCGGCTGGCCAACAGCAAGCCGGTTTCAATTCGAAAAGATCCTGGGGATAAGACAAGTTCAGCCGCAGAGCCACCACCGCAAGAGTGAGCGACCCTCTGGTTTTCTGAAAACCATCTCCGAGTCATCATCCCAGTTCACAGCATTAACTGAGTCACCATGAGTATTTGGGAATTTTGCATCCGTCGCCCGATCTTCACGATCATGCTGGTTAGCGCGCCGGTCGTGCTCGGAGCGGCTTCTTACTTCCGTTTGGGTGTCGACCTCTTTCCCAACGTTGATTTGCCCGTCGTGGTCGTCACGACCACGCTCAAGGGCGCGAGCGTCGAGGAGATGGAGTCAGGAGTTACCAAGCTGGTTGAAGAAGCCGTCAATACGATTTCGGGAATCGATGAACTGCGATCGACGACTAAAGAAGGTTACTCACAGGTCGTCGTCAACTTCATGATCTCCAAGAACGGCGATGTCGCGGCTCAGGAAGTGCGGGACAAGGTTTCCACGATCGTCGGACGGTTCCCTGTCGGGACGGACCCACCGCTGATCGACAAGTTCGATATCGACGCGGCTCCCGTCATGACACTTGCGGTTTCCGGCCGGCGCAATTTTCAGGAAGTGACGGAAATAGCGAGGAAGCAGATCAAGGAGCAACTCGAAACCGTCTCTGGCGTGGGAGCGGTGACGCTGGTCGGAGGGCGAAGCCGGGCGATCAACATCTATCTCAACACCAATCAGCTGTTTGCCTATCAGCTGTCGGCGGACGATGTTCGCCAAGCACTCCTGCGTCAGAACCTTGAGCTTCCCGGCGGCCGGGTCGACCAAGGACCGGAGGAACTGGTTCTGCGGACAATGGGCCGAATCGAGTCGAGCGAGGACTTCGAACGGCTGATCGTCGCCGATCGCGCTGGCTACCCGGTTCGCATCAGCGATATCGGCCGGGTGGAAGAGTCTTTTGAAGAGCCGCGCGGCTTCAGTCGGTTGGATGGAGATAATGCCGTCAGTCTGATTGTGCAGAAACAGTCAGGTCTCAACACGGTCCAAGTAGTGCACGCGGTGAAGGAACGGCTGGAAAAAATCCGTCCGACCCTGCCGCAGGATATCACCAGCGTGATCATTCGCGACCAGTCCCGGTTTATCGAGGCCTCGATTGAAGAGGTCAAGTTTCACCTGCTGCTGGCGGCGGTGCTGGTCAGCCTGACGATTTTGTTCTTTATCCGCGACTGGCGAACGACCTTGATTGCGACGCTGGCGATCCCGATGTCGATGATCCCGACGTTCGCCTTCATGGCCATCATGGGCTTCACACTAAACAACATCACAATGCTCGGTTTGATCTTGGCGATCGGGATTGTGATCGATGACGCGGTAGTGGTGCACGAAAACATTTTTCGCCACATGGAGGAATTCGGCCGATCGGCGCGGGAGGCGGCTCGGACGGCAACTGGAGAAATTGCCTCTGCTGTGATCGCCACGACGCTCTCGCTGCTTGTGATATTCGTACCCGTTGCCTTTATGGAAGGCCGCGTCGGTCGCTTCTTCAACAGCTTTGGCTTTACGGTCGGCTTCGCCGTACTGATGAGTATGCTGATCTCGCTGACGCTCACGCCGATGCTTTGCTCGCGCTTTCTGAAGCTCGAGGCGGGGCATAAGTCGAGTCGCAGTGGATTTTTCAGCCGCCTGCTCGAGAACAGCTATTTGGCGATTCTTCGCTTCTCGCTGCGCCACCGCTGGCTGGTTGTGCTTACTGCGCTGGGGGTATTTGCATCGACACCGTTTGTCTTTGGATTGATCGGTAAGGACTTTGTTCCCAGAGATGACCAGAGTGAATTTGAAGTCGCAATGACGCTGCCCGAGGGTTACACGCTCCAAAGAGCCGATGGCCTGCTGCGGGAAATCGAGGGACGCCTGAAACAATTGCGCGGAGTGACGAATGTCTTTACCATTGTCGGAGACACAACCGGGCGAGTTGCCAAAGGGCAGGGGGATGTCACGGAGGTAAGCATCTACTGCCGACTGGTCGATTTGGGTGAGCGAAAATACACCCAGTTCGATGTGATGGACGAGGCGCGAGCCCTAATGGCCGAGTATCCCGATCTGCGAGTTGCCGTTCAGGATGTCCAAGCGTTTCAGGCGGCCGGTTTTCGGCAAGTCGAAGTCGACATGAGTTTTGTCGGACCCGATCTCGTTCAGTTGCAGAAATATTCGGAACAAATTGCCGCGAAGATGCGGGCCAATGGTCAGTTCGTCGACGTTGATACGAGCCTTTCGCTGCGGAAACCGGAACTGCGGGTGCTAATCGATCGCGAGCGGGCTTCGGACCTCGGGATTCCAGTGCAGACGATCGCTTCGACGTTGAGCATTCTGGTAGGAGGCGAGCCGATCGGGAAATACAAGGAGTTCGATGAGCAGTTCGATGTCTGGCTGCGCGCGGAGCGTTCTTACCGCGACGACCCCGAAGCGATTCTGACGATGACGCTGCCGACACCCGAAGGCCGGCTGGTTCCGCTTTCCAATGTTGCGAGCGTGGAGTTGGCTCAGGGGCCGACGACGATTGAGCGATATGGTCGGCAGCGGCAAATTGTGATCGTTGCCAACCTGCGGGGGATTTCGCTGGGACAGGCCGTTGAGGAGATCAACAAGATCATCGCCGAGATTAATCCCGAGCCCGGTTATCGCCACGAGTTTATTGGCCGAGCCAAATTGCTGGCTGAGACGAATTCGAATTTCATTGTCGCTTTTTTGCTCAGCTTTCTCTTCATGTACATGGTGCTGGCGGCCCAGTTCGAGAGTCTGGTGCATCCGATGACGATCTTGTTGGCTTTGCCGCTGACCCTTCCGTTTGCCTTTCTCTCGCTCTGGCTGCTGCGGACGAACCTCGACATCTATGCCGTCTTTGGTTTGTTCATGCTGTTCGGGATTGTCAAGAAGAACGGGATTTTGCAGATCGACTACACCAATACCCTGAAAGAACGTGGGGTGGAGACTGAGGCGGCGATTTTGGAGGCAAATCAGACGCGGTTGAGACCCATCTTGATGACGACCTTGATGCTCATCGCGGCGATGATCCCGATTGCTCTGGGGCAGGGGCCAGGGGCGGGCTCTCGGGCGAGCATGGCGAAGGTGATCATTGGCGGGCAAGCACTCTCGCTGCTGCTGACCTTGCTGGTCACTCCGGTGGCCTTTTCGCTTTGGGACGACCTCATCAACTATGGAATTGGGAGCTGGTTTGGATTTGGGAAAAAACGAATTCGCTCTTAGTGGGGCTGGGAGAGTCGAGAAAGATAGTCTTTTGACCCCCTAGTTTGGAGCGTTTTGTCTGCTGGCGCCCGATTTGCCACAGTCAAACTACACACATTCTTAACACGTTCTTAACAATTCGCTGGTAGGCTTACCCTATTGAAAAGTGACCGGTTTATCAGCATTTGTTGAGAATTTTTATGAATTTGCGTTGTTGGCTTGCGTTGAGTGTGGCCTTGTCTTTCTGTTCGTTTCTGGGATGTGACCGGGGTGGGGTGGCGAGCAAGCCAGTGCCTGCGGAAAAACCTTCAGTTGCGATTGGCGGTGGAGGAGCCGCTCCAGCCAGTTCGCTTTCGGGCAAGGTTGATATTCAAGGCTCGAGCACTGTCGAGCCAATCTCGATCAAGGCTAAAGAGCTGTTTAACGCCGTGCACCCGAAGGTTGAGTTTTCGGTCAGCGGTCAGGGGACGAGCAACGGCTTTGAAGCGCTGAGCAAGCGGGAATGCGACATCTGCGACGCGTCCCGGTCGATCAAAAAAGAAGAGCTCGAACGTTCGAAGGCGAACAGCACTCAGTTTATCGAGTTGCCGATTGCATATGATGGGCTGACTGTGGTCGTCAATAAAGGAAACGACTGGGTCAAGCAGTTGACGGTTGAGCAGCTGAAACAGATTTTCCGAGAAGATTTTGCCGCGAAGACTTGGAAGGACATCGACGCATCCTGGCCGGATCAGAAGATTTCGATTTACGCGCCGGGGATCAAGTCCGGGACGCATGACTACTTTGTCGAAGTGATCGGCAAGAAAGACGGCAAGAAGCTACGCTCCGATGAACAAACAACTCTGAGCGAAGACGACAAGCAGTTAGCGATTGGGGTCAAGGGGGACAAGTACGCGATCGGCTTTTTTGGCTACTCCTACTACGAGGCGGCGAAGAGTGAATTGACAGCCATCGCGATTGTGAATCCGAAAAGCGGGGAGGCTGTATTGCCCAGTCCGCAGTCGATTGAAACGAACAATTATGCACCCCTCAGTCGACCACTGTTCTGGTACATCAACAGCGAGTCGCTGCAACGAGCTGAGGTCCGAGAGTTCGTCGACTTTGCGTTTGAAAACATCTCCAAGGTAGTAACCGAAGCGGGTTATGTTCCCCTTCCCTCGTCTGTTTATTCAGCAGCTCAGGCTCATATTGAAAAAGGCTTGAACGGCCCTCACTTTTTCGATGCTGAGGGAGAAGAGCGTCATGGGCCACTGACCGAAACCTATATCGAAGCCAACTTGGTTAAGTAATGGCTAGTGGCGATTTCCTCGACGTCTCCAAGCTCCCGCAGCGATCAACGGTCGCCAGCCAGCGGTGGTCTTCCTTGATGACCATCGTGCTGGTCGTTTGCAGTTTGATCTCGGTGTTGACGACGCTGGGGATCATTGGGATGTTGGTATACGAGGCTTCGGGTTTCTTTGCGAACGAGCAGATTCGCTTGAGTCGCTTTTTCACCGACACGAAGTGGACGGTTGGCCAGACGCAGGGTGAGATTCACTACGGGATTTTGCCGCTGCTTTCGGGCACTTTGCGAATCACGGCGATCGCGATGCTGATAGCCCTGCCGCTGGGCGTGATTACGGCGGTCTATTTGAGCGAGTTCGCCTCGAACCGAGTCCGCTCGGTTCTCAAGCCGGCTCTGGAGGTTTTGGCGGGTATTCCGACGGTGGTTTTGGGATACTTTGCGATGGTTTTCATCACGCCGTACGTTCTTCAGCCTCTTGGCGATTTTAAGACTTTTAATGCGGCAGCGGCGGGAATCGCGGTCGGAATTCTCTGTTTGCCGCTTGTGACGTCGCTTGCCGAGGACGCACTGCGAGCTGTACCTCGGAGTCTACGCGAAGGTGCTTTGGGGCTTGGTGCAACTCGATTTGAAACGACGGTCAAGGTTGTCCTGCCGGCCGCTCTTTCCGGAATCATCGCCGCGTTCCTGCTGGCCTTGGCTCGGGCGATTGGCGAGACAATGGTGGTTGCTCTAGCGGCGGGCAGCACTCCGACTTGGACGCTTGACCCGAGGTTGCAAAGTCAAACGATGGCAGGCTACATCGTCAATACGTTTCAAAGTGAGTCCGTCGTTCCAGGTTCGCTTAGCTATTACTCGATTTACAGTGTGGCCGCTGTCTTGTTCGTGATCACTTTCGGAATTACCGTGCTCGGCCAATACATTCGTCGTCGCTTTCGGGAAGTCTACAACTAATGGCCATCTCGAACACGCTCAACCGAACTCGCAGCGTTGGCTCCCGTAAGTCGTTTGACCGGGGCTTTCAGATCATCTGCCTGTTGGTTGCCTCCTTAGCGATTGTGATTCTGGTGATGCTTGTGACAGCTATTCTCTTCAAAGGAGGCGGTTGGCTCAGCTGGGGCTTTCTGGTCAACAGTCACCGCGAGAATCTTCCTGAGCAGAGTGGCGTAGGGCAAGCGATAATTGGCTCGTTGGTCGTCTGTTTGATTTGCGGCTTGGCGGCCATGCCGATTGGAATTGCGACAGCCGTTTTCCTTGAGGAGTACCAGCCGCTCAGTCGGCTGGGCAGGTTGTTGCATGGTTTCATTCAACTGAACGTCAGTAACCTGGCGGGGGTCCCCTCGATTGTCTACGGCATTCTTGGAGTGACGGCGTTCGTTTACATGTTCGGTTGGTTTGGGCAGATTCAGGCGAACAAGCCGCCGCCGGTTGAAATGGGTGCCAGCTATTTTTATCAAACCAAGACGCTGGGTAAAAAATGGGTTCAATTCCCAGCCAGCGATCGGACCAAGCAAGTCTTTGTGATTGAGTCGTCGCTGTCGGCATTCAATGAATCGGGACAGCCAATTGAGCTGAATGTGATTGACCGCAGCGCGACGGCTCCGACCGAGCCTGAACTGCGGGACCGCACGGTGTACGCTGGCGCGACCGCATCGATCTTGGCAACCAAGCGCCCTTGGTATTTCCACCTTCCCTTTTCGAAAAGCGTCCTCTCGGCCGGTTTGACTTTGGCACTGGTTATTCTGCCGATCGTGATTATTGCTGCTCAGGAGGCGATTCGGGCGGTGCCCTCCTCGCTTCGCGAAGCCGCTTATGGGCTGGGTGCCAACAAATGGCAGGTCGTCTCGACGACTGTGCTTCCGTCGGCGCTCCCGGGTATTATGACAGGTGCAATTTTGGCCATGAGTCGTGCCATTGGCGAAGCCGCTCCTTTGTTGGCAGTGATGGGCGGCGTGATCAGTACGACTAACAGTTTGGGGAACTTGATGGACAAGTCCCCGGTCCTTCCCGTAACGATTTATCGCTGGGCTCAGGACGAGAACCCGGCATTTGAGAATCTGGCTGCTGCGGCCATCATCGTGTTGCTCGTTTTCTTGCTGCTGATGAACTCCATCGCGATTCTGGTTCGCAATCGTGCGGAGCGTAAGTATGCATGAGACTGTAGTCCAGCGTCCCGCACGCCGCAGTTCAACTTCTTTCACTACAGGTGATTTCGTGAGCGACTCCGAGATGGTGCTTTCAAGCAACCCGGCCGTCCGCCGACCGCAAGAGTTTAAAGCTGCCCGGCCTGGTCGGCCGAATCCGAGCGAATTGCCGGTGGCGATCTCGATCGCCGATTTCAACGCCTACTATGGGGACTTTCAGGCGCTCCATCAAATCAACATTCGAATACCCCAGAACCATGTGACGGCTTTCATCGGACCGAGCGGCTGCGGAAAGAGCACACTTCTCCGCTGGATCAATCGGATGAATGACATCATCCCCACTGCCCAGTCCTCGGGCTCGATCCGACTTGGAGAGACAGAAGTCCTTTCCAAAAGCACCGACGTGGTTGGTCTGCGCCGGCATATCGGGATTGTTTTTCAAAAGCCCAATCCGTTTCCCAAGTCGATTTACGACAACGTTGCGTTTGGCCCGCGTCTGCATTTCAAGGCGAGTTCTTCACAGTTGGACCAGTTAGTCGAGTGGTCACTGCGGAAAGCCGCGCTTTGGGATGAGGTCAAAGACCGACTGCATAAGTCAGCACTCGGTCTCTCCGGCGGCCAGCAGCAACGACTTTGCATCGCTCGGGCGATCGCAGTCGGCCCAAAAATCCTGTTGATGGACGAGCCCTGCTCGGCTCTCGACCCGGCTTCCACCGCTCGAGTCGAAGACCTGATTTTCGAATTGAGCGAACAGTATTCAATAGTCATCGTGACGCACAACATGCAGCAAGCGTCCCGCTGCAGCGATTCCACCGTGTTTTTCTACGAGGGACGAGTCGTGGAACATGGGCCGACCATTCAGGTCTTCACCCGGCCCACTCACAAACAAACAGAAGACTACGTCACTGGCAAATTCGGCTAACCCGCATGTCCAAGCACTTACAACGCGATCTCGAAAAACTCCACGCCCAATTGCTGACGCTCTTTGGCGTCATCGAGCAGATGATTGACCAAGCCGCGCGGGCGCTCTGCGAACGGCAAACGGATCTCGTCCAGACGGTGCTCGATACCGACCGCGAGGTGAACGAGGCCGATGTTCAGATCGAAGAGGATTGTTTGAAAATCCTCGCGCTGCACCAGCCCGTTGCGGCTGACCTGCGGCGAATCGCTACTGTGATGAAAGTCAACACTGACCTCGAACGAATCGGAGATCTCGCCAAGAACATCGCGGAACGCGCTCAGGGGCTCGGTGACTATCCGTTTTTCCCGATCCCCGAGCAACTTTCCGAGATGGTTCGCCAAGCCGTCATGATGGTGCGGATGGCGATTGACGCGTTCGTCAATTCAGATACGGCGCTGGCCAAAAAGGTAATCCAGTACGACACGGCAGTCGACAACAATAATCGCTTGATCATCGGCGAACTTAAAGAATTGATGAAGAAAGATACTGGTTTGATCGAACCTGCTCTACACTGCTTCAGTGCCTCGCGTCACATCGAGCGAATTGCAGACCACGCCGAGAACATAGCCGAGGAAGTGGTCTATCTCGTCGACGGCGATATCGTTCGGCACAAGCACGGTAACTTCTCTCTCGGTAAGTACTCCAAACAAGATGCCGAAGCAAAAGATTCTCGTAATTGAAGACGATCGCGCACTGGCGAAAGTGCTGGAATACAACCTGCTGCAGAGCGGTTATGAAGTCATTCTCAGCAGCGACGGCCAGGATGGTCTGTATCAAGCGCGGAGCAAGCAACCCGCTTTGATCCTCCTCGACTTGATGATTCCTGTGCTCGATGGGCTCGAAGTTTGTAAACGTCTGAGAGCGTCTCAGGAAACCCGCGATCTCCCGATTATCATGCTCACCGCCAAGAGCGAGGAGACTGACCAAGTCGTCGGTTACAATGTCGGCGCCGATGATTACGTCACCAAACCGTTCAGCGTAAAAGTGCTGATGGAACGGATTAAGTCGCTGCTCCGACGCGATCAACTCCGGCAAACTGCCGAGGGCGAGGAAGTGATCACTCGGCAGGGTGTCACAATCGATCGAGTGAAGTATCGCGCGACGTTGAACGGCGAGCCCATCGATTTGACCCCCAGCGAATTCCGATTACTGGAAACCCTGATTCGCCAACCCGGCCGAGCCTTTGACCGCACTGAGCTAGTTGACTCAGCGCTCGGCTCCGATGCGATGGTCCTCGAGCGGACGATCGACGTCCACATCCGCTCGCTGCGAAAGAAATTTGGCGACCACGCGGATCTCATCGAAACAGTCCGCGGCGTCGGTTACCGCTTTCGAGACTCCGCAACTGAAGCTTAAGCCCAGTCGCTTCAGACGACTCCGGTGCGCCCGTTGGTATTGCTGGTGCGAGCCGTTTGATTTCAGTTGGCATCGAGTTGCACTCGAGCTGAGCCCGACTGCCATTCTCCAGCGAAGGATTACTTTCGCATTCTCTCGCCACTTGACCGTTGATTTATCGGCCTTTTCGCGGTGATTACCGGCCGGGCGGGTCGCGTTTTCCCACCCTTCGAGGGTCCGAGGGCGAGTTGATACAATCGAGGGCCCGGCAATGCCCTCAGATTCGTTCATTTAATCAGAAATCGACGATGATTGCTTCGACGACTACCGCCCCTTGGGCTGGACTCCCCTCCGACATTTCCGAGCGGGCTGTGAAACTCGCTGCGGAACTGCTCCGTGCCTCCCGCTCTCGTGAAACGTCTGCCGAGCGGGCTCACTCCGCCCAAATGGCCCGGATGATGCAGGACGAAGCCGGCAAGAAGTTCACAATCATCATGACCGACCAGATCCTGAAGATCGAACAGCCCAACCGCGCGGCCCAGCGACTTCAGGGACTCGTCGACCGCTTTGGCTATCCCAAGTTTCTCAAAAGCTGGGACCGCACCAAACTTTGGGCTGGCAACTTCCTCGCGGGTATCGCCCCTGGCTTTGTCATGCCGCAGATCAACCAGCAGGTCCGCAAGCAGTCCTCCAATGTGATCATTTCTGCCGAACCCGCAAAGTTCGCCAACTACTTCCGCGAGCGCACCGCTCAAGGGATCCGCGTCAACTTTAACCAGCTTGGCGAAGCCGTCCTCGGCGATCACGAAGCCGACCGACGCTGGAATTTTTACCTCGACAAACTTCGCGATTCGGAAGTGACCTACGTCTCGGTCAAGCTCAGCTCAATCGTCAGCCAAATCAGCATGACCGGCTATCGTCAGACGATCGAGACGATCAAGCAGCGGCTGAGAGAGGTTTATCGTGCGGCCCAGCAAAATCGCAGCGGCCAAGCGAAATTTGTCAATCTCGATATGGAAGAGTATCGCGATCTGCATATGACAGTCGACGTCTTCCGTGAAGTGCTCGATGAGCCCGAATTCGAAAAGTACGAAGCCGGGATCGTTCTCCAGGCTTATCTCCCCGACTCGTTTGCCGTCCAGCAAGAGTTGACCGATTGGGCTGGTCAGCGACATGCCCGCACCGGAACGGGGATCAAGATTCGTTTGGTCAAAGGGGCGAATCTGGCGATGGAACAGGTCGAAGCCGCAAATCGCGGCTGGCCGCAGGCGCCTTACCACAGCAAACCTGCCGTCGACGCGAACTTTAAACGAATGCTCGAGTTTGGCTCGCGCCCTGAAAATGCGAAGGTCGTTCGGTTGGGGGTCGCCAGTCACAATCTCTTCGATGTGGCTCACACCATGTTGGTCCGCCAAGACCGCGGAGTCGGCGACCGGATTGAATTTGAAATGCTCGAAGGAATGGCAAACGCCCAAGCGCTAGAAGTAACCGCGCGCGTCGGCGGGCTGACGATTTATACTCCAGCCGTACTCGACCACGAATTCGAAGCTGCGGTCGCCTATCTTGTTCGACGACTCGACGAAAACACGGCGCCTGGCAGTTTTCTCGGAGCGTTATTCGGACTCGAGGAGGGGAGCCCGGCTTGGAACGAGCAGAAAGAGGCTTTCCTCAAAGCCTGCCAACTCGCTCGCGATCCGCAACTGCAAGCCCACCCCAACCGAACCCAGAATCGATTGACCGAGAAGCCCATCGCCAAGGGAGCCGCTGAGCCTTTTGATAATGAGCCCGATACGGACTTCTCGCTCCAAGCCAATCGCCAGTGGGCTGCCGAGATTATCGAGCGCTGGAAAGCCAAGACGGTTGAGCCACTGGAACTGTGGATTGGTAACCAGAGGCAAGCGCGCGAGTTGACTGCCAAAGGCAAAGATCCTTCCCGTCCCGGCGTGGTGGCCTATCAATATGCCGAAGCAAATCTGGCAGATGTCGATGCGGCACTCGCCGTGGCCGTTGCTGCTCAGCCTGCTTGGGAGGCGCGGGGGATCGCTGCACGCGCGAGCGTGCTACGCGAGGTGGCTGCCGAGTTTGCCCGGCAACGTGGCGAGACGATCGGCGCCATGGTGCTCGATGCAGGCAAAGCGATCACCGAAGGCGACGTTGAAGTCAGCGAAGCAGTCGACTTTGCCAATTACTACGCCCAGTCGCTGGACGACTCCGGACTGTTCGACGGCACCGAGATGCGGGCCCGTGGCGTGGTCGTCGTCACACCGCCGTGGAATTTTCCTTACGCGATTCCAGCCGGCGGTTGCCTTGCCGCGCTGATGGCCGGCAATACGGTCATTCTGAAGCCCTCTCGGGAGTCAGTCCTCACCGCGTGGATGCTGGCCAGCCAGTTCTGGGCCGCGGGAGTCCCGCGCGAGGTGTTGCAATTTATTCCGATCGGCGATCGAGCCGCAGGCAAGTCGCTGGTTACTGATCCTCGGACAGCAGCCGTGATCCTCACGGGCAGTTTCGAGACGGCTCGCAACTTCCAATCATGGCGTCCCGATCTCCCGCTGTTTGCTGAGACCAGCGGAAAGAACGCAATGATCGTCACGGTCAATGCCGATGTCGATTTGGCAATTAAAGACATGGTTCGCGGCGCCTTTGGCCACTCCGGTCAGAAGTGCAGCGCGACGAGCCTTGCTCTCGTCGAGAAGAGCATCTACCAAAGCGAAAAGTTCCGACAACAACTCAAAGACGCGGCGCGGAGTTTGATTGCCGGCGGCTCTTGGAATCCCTCGGCGGTCTCGACTCCAGTCATCCGCGAGCCAGACGAAAATCTCCGCCGCGGTTTGACGCAGCTCGACCCGGGCGAAGAGTGGTTGCTCGAGCCGAAAATGCTCGAGAACAATCCTTGCCTCTGGTCGCCAGGCATCAAGCTGGGGGTAAAACCCGGTAGCTGGTATCACCGCACCGAGTGCTTTGGGCCGGTTCTCGGTTTGATCTGTGTGGAGAGCTTTGAGGAAGCTCTCAAGATTCAGAACAGCAATGAGTTTGGCTTGACCGGCGGCTTGCACTCACTCGATCCGAATGAGATTGCCGTTTGGCGAGACAAAGTTGAAGTCGGCAACGCTTATATCAATCGTGGTATGACCGGAGCGATTGTCCGGCGTCAGCCTTTCGGCGGCTGGAAGCATTCCTGCGTTGGCCCGGGAGCGAAGGCGGGCGGACCAAACTACGTGGCGACGCTGGCGAATTGGCAAGCGAAGGGTTTGCCCCGCGTGGGCAATAACTCCAGCCGCACGATCGCTGGTGAATTTGCCAAGTGGGAGCGAGTCGTGACCGAACCGGCCCAGCAAGAAGCATTGGCCGCCAGCGCGAGTAGCTACGCTCACTGGTGGAAGACCCACTTCAGTGTTGAGCATGACCCCTCGCACGTGCACGGCGAGACGAATCACTTCCGCTATCGCCCGCGTCCTTGGCATGTGCTGCGGCTCAACCAGCTCCAGAACCCGAACGTTCCTGTGTCCGTAGCGCAAGCAGCACTCGCCTGCGGTATCTGCGGTGTGCCGTTTTCGCTGAGCGTTCCGCGCGAGGCGATTGAAGCAGCCCCGGCTTGGTGGTCCCGCTTGAGCGGAGAGTTTGGGCTGGAGATTCGACAGGAATCACACGCTGAATTCTGCAAGCGGCTTGGCACGCTCCGCGACGGGACGATTCGGGTTCTCGATCCGAGAGCTGCTGAGGTCTTTGCCCCAGCGGAGATTGGGAACATCCATGTCTTTAGTGGCGCTCCTCTCGCGAACGGGCGACTGGAACTGCTCAGCTATCTCCGCGAGCAATCGGTGTCGCAGACGATCCATCGCTACGGGAATATTCTGTAGCCCGGGGCTTTTGCCACAGGTAATACGTTTAACGAATGACTGCCGGCGAGTATTGAGGTCCGGCCGAGAGGAGGTCGCCTGATCTCTGCGATGGTGCGGTTACTGGATTGGTCGCAGGCTTCACTTTCGCTGCTGGTGGGTGCGCACCGCGGCAGGTCTACTTGGTGATGTAAATCCTCTGGGCGGATGCGACCCACCCTACCTCTTCTCTTTCTCCCGACCAGCCACCTCTTCGTCAGCCGGGTCTTGTCGCCAGCCCCCGGTTCAGCAGCTAAAACCAAC
>JBJTQD010000281.1:0-538 GCA_046075445.1 Planctomycetota bacterium | reverse complement strand
GCTTGATCGTCCAGCCCGGGACTGAGTTTGGCGTATCGACGAACGAAGCAACGGTTCGAGAGGGCGACGCGCTGGAGATCAAAGCTCAAGCTGGCGGCGCTCAGAAACTCTACTGGATATTGATTGAACCTGCGGGCGAGTCGATTTTGGCGGTCGATACGCTGAATTATCGTTATCGTGCGCCGCGTGTTGCCGAGCAAACTGCGACGCGGATTGAATTGCGAGCGGTCTATCCACGCGAGGTTCGGAAGTCAGAGGTGAAGCTTACGATTCCTAATAGTTTGCCCGAGCCCAGTGCGAGTTTGTCGGGGCTGGCGACTTGGAATGGGCGGGAGCCGCTGACGGTAGACCTCAAGCTGAGTAACCTCGTCGCATTACAGGCCGCTGGTGTTGCCGATTGCGATGTGCAGTGGAGCTGCGAAGGTGTCGCGACGATTCGCCGAGCAGAGCGGGGGCGGCTGGTCTTGCTGCGGGCTCAAGGCAGCGGTCCGCTGGTTGTTCATTGCCGCGTGAGTAACGGTGGCCCAGCGGTTGAGGT
>JBJTQD010000280.1:0-4879 GCA_046075445.1 Planctomycetota bacterium | reverse complement strand
GTCGCCGTTCGCCTGCACTGCCGCCCGGGAGATGAATTTCTCTGCGAAGAAGGCTGCCATATCTACAATTACGAGCAAGGAGCTTTCGCTCAACTCAGCGGCACCATTGCCCGCACTGTGATTGGAAAGCGGAGCGTCCTTTCTGTTGAACAACTCCAGGATTTAATTCGCCCTGACAACGAGCACGCCGTTCGGACTCGACTTCTTTGTCTGGAGAACACACACAACCGCGGGGGCGGAGTCGTTTTGCCCATCGAGAACTTACGTGAAGTGACCGCGTGGGCGCGCACTCAAAACCTGTCGCGGCATCTCGACGGGGCTCGCCTATTCAATGCCGTGGTGGCTACTGGCGTTTCTGCCGCTGAGTGGGCAAGCAACTTCGACACGGTTTCCGTCTGTTTCAGCAAAGGCTTGGGCGCACCGGTCGGCAGCGCACTTCTTGGTCCCAAATCGATGCTGACGGAAATGCGCCGCCACCGTAAATTGTTCGGCGGTGGGATGCGACAGTCAGGGATCATTGCGGCGGCCGCCCTCTATGCCCTGCAAAACAATGTCCAACGACTTGCATTCGATCACCTGCACGCAAAAATTCTAGCGGATGCGGTTCAATCGTCCGGCTGCCTTTCACTTGAGCCAGAAACGGTTGATACGAACATCGTAATTTTTCGAGTCGACCAAGCGGGTTGGGATGCAGGCCAATTTTGTGCGGCGGCAAAAGAACGCGGCGTCTGGATGCTTCCTTTTTCACGAAAACATGTGCGCGCCGTGACCCACTTGCACATCCGCGAAGAAGACGCGACCAAAGCTGGCAAGCTAATTGCCGAAATCGCTCAAAACCCGCCGCTAAAAAGCTGACCTGCGATGACCACGATCGTTCTCTGTTATCCCGTCAAGCCCGAACAACTCGAGCAAATTCAACGGGCAGCGCCTGCCTACCGCATCATCTCCTCGGACCAAGAACGAATTGCGGAGGATATTTTTTCAGCCGACATTTATTGCGGACACGCCCGCGGCGGTCTCCCTTGGGAAGAGATTGTACGCCGCGAGAAATTGAGCTGGATTCAGTCCAGCGCGGCAGGACTCGATCATTGCCTCCATCCGGCAGTCGTGAATTCGGACATCATTGTTAGCGGCTCATCCGGACTATTCGCGGTTCAAGTAGCCGAGCAGACGCTGGCGATTTTACTTGGACTGCTGCGGCGGATACCGCTGTTTTACAGCGCGCAGCAAGTGCGGCATTACGAACGGCAACCGACGGATGACCTGCAAGGCAAGACGGTGGGCATTTTTGGATTAGGCCTGAATGGACAGCAAATTGCGCGAGTGCTCAAGCCTTTCGATGTACGGCTAATGGGATGCGACCGTTTTCCTGAAGCAGCCGAGAATCAAGTTGACTTCCCGGTGCTCCCACACACTTCCAGCCTGGAATTATTTCGCCGCTCGGACATTATCATCGCGGCGCTTCCCTTGACTCCGGAAACTCGCAACTTGATTGATGCAGACCACTTCGCAGCCTGCCGGAAGGGAAGTTATTTTCTCAATGTTGGCCGTGGTCAAACGGTCGTGGAATCCGCGCTGGGCAATGCACTGCGAACGGGGCAATTAACGGCTGCGGGACTCGATGTTGTGGCGCTCGAGCCCTTGCCTCAAGACAGCGACGTCTGGAATTGGCCCAACGTCTTGGTCACGCCTCACGTTGGGGCACAAAGCGCAAGACGCTATCAAACAGTCACTGATTTTTTTGTAGAAAATCTTCGTCGCTGGCAAACCGGTGGAATGCTGCTGAATTTGGTTGATAAACAGCTTGGTTTCCCACTTCCCGAACATCGGCTGCGTCTGCCGCGTATATCCGGTTGAATGGTTCCCCAGCAATTAACCGTCTCGCAAAACGAAACGCAGCTGAACTTTTTCTTTTGTTCGGGGCGAACTTTCGCTGCGGAGATCTACTCATGCCTGCGGGTAAATCACCCCCGCACTGGACCGATTTCGCCAAGTCAGCTTAAGATAGGTGAAGAGAAAGATCGGGCGTAATGGATTGAATCGACCTATTCGCTGGTCATCCCGCTTGCTCTGAAACTAGACCTTGTGAATACCCCTTACCGTGAACGAATCATTGGACCGAATTGAACAAACAACGACTGGCGAAAAGCTTCAGCCAACGGAATCGGCTGATTCAGATTTCGTTGAGTCTCACTGCGGAGAACTCCTTGCGCGGTACGAGAAGCAGGCTCAAGAACCGCGATTGAGCTGGACGACTCACTTGCGCCTTTTGCGAAAACTGGGAGAAGGTGGGCAAGGAATCGTCTATTTGGCGGAACGCCCGGGCGCCGACAACTTTACACTCCCTGTCGCCATCAAGTTTTTCTCTCCCGAGCGATACAAGACGCCCGAAGACTACGATGCCGATATGGTTCGCATCGGTAATGTGGCCTCAGCCGTGGCCCGAATTCAACACGACAATCTTTTACTCGTGCAAAACTATCTCGATCGCGAACGAATTCGAGTGATGATCATGGAGTGGGTCGAGGGCTTCGATTTGCGAAGACTTCTCACTCCGCGCATGTACAACCTGATGCAGGATCGATTCAGCCAAAAGCGTTGGCTGCAGTTAAATCAAGTCCTCGTCACCGCCGGGCCTGAGCAACCTCGATTCAAGCCGGGACTCGCTGTTGCAATCGTTCGAAATTGTTTAAATGCACTAGGCGCGTTGCATCGCCACGGAATTGTGCATGCCGACATCAAGCCAGCGAACATCATGCTTAAGGCCTCTGGCCAAGCAAAAATTATTGACATCGGTTCGGCGTTTCAGTTGAACGACCTGCCCAAGCGACGATCGATTACCCCAGCCTATGCGTCCGTGGAAGTCCTTCACGGCGATGAGACCACGCCGCTGTCTGATTTGGCAAGCCTTGGATACGTTCTGGTTGAACTCCTTTCTGGCCAGTCGCTGTTTTCGGCTGAGCAAGATGCCGGCAAGTTGCTGTATGCCAAACGCGAGATCTACGATTTGCTTCCGGAAATCTTGCCCGAAGAAGTGGTCCGCAACGAATTGCTGATGTCCTTTATTCACGGACTTGTCGCACCTCGCCCCGAAGACCGCTTCCAATCTGCCGAAGCGGCTGTGGTTGTCGAGGATGGTGCCGCGGCGTTTCACCGCCAATTGGTTAAGGGTGATTTGGCCAGCGAATACGAAAATGACATTCGCGTCTGGATTGAAGAGTTACTTGAACTCGAAGCCAAAGGACAGCTTTAGTCGCCCCGGCGACCGATTGCCACCCAACGGCCGAACGCCCCCAAACGGCCAACAGCTTGCAACGTCGAAGACTAACAGGCAACGACGAATACGACTGTCGCCTCCTTCCTGCGAGGCAACCAGCAGGCCCGACGAGTTACATCCTTAAGCATCACGCTTTGGTCGATCGAGTCGGACTGAATTTTGCGATCCACTCGAAAAGTTCATCGGAGCGGTTTAAGCCCAATCCAAACCGGTGGCTTTGCGAATTCGCTCTTCGAAATTCCCAAGTAGCCCGCCCACCACATCCCACTTCATGGGCTTGCGGACCTCGATATCACCTTGTTGATTTATCCGGACAATCGTGCCCCCCTTTACGCCCGCCGTACCGAGATCGGCAACATGCAACTCGCCGTCATTCACAATATTGGCCAAGGTCGCGCCGGTCATCTCAATGAACTTCATTTATTCGACTCCCAACTCCAGATCTATTCTTCAACGGCGATCGGGCTCCAGCATTCACTTCAGACTGGACTTTCGCTTCCACCCTTCCCCCGGAACACCAAGTGTCTCACAATCACGTCCTCGGCATAGATGCTTTCCGTTTATGGAAAGACACCGAGATTGCAATTCATAAAGGCAAATGGCCTTTAAATCGTGATTGGCAGGCGTGAGTTTAGTTTAGCTGAAGTCCTACGATTCCCTATCCCCTCTTTAAAACAAACCTCTCGCATCCCCGCTCAAACACAGCCTAACTGTAGGATTCAGTTCGACTTCTGTGACAGACAAACCGGCAAGTGAAACGATTGAAGTTGGCCCCGACGGCGACCAAATGCGAGTCGACGCCTACCTCGCGCTGCGCTATCCGGAAATCAGCCGCTCCCGCCTACAAGCCGCCATTCGCCGCAAACAAGTTCAAATCGATGGCATTGTTGCCAAGCCATCCAGTCGGCTAACTCCTGGTCAGCGATTGGAGGTTATCCTCCCGGAACCCGAACCGGCTTGCTCACGCCCGGAAGACATTCCGCTCGACATTCTCTTTGAGGATGATTGGCTGGTGGCAATCAACAAACCACCGGGAATGGTCGTCCACCCAGCCAAGGGGCACTGGTCAGGCACTCTGACTGCGGCGCTCGTCCACCACTTCGCTCAACTGAGCCAAGCCGGCGGCGCAAATCGCCCAGGAATTGTGCACCGCTTGGACCGTGACACCAGCGGCGTGATCTTGATTGCCAAATCAGATCTCGCTCACGTTCGCCTAACCGAACAATTCGAGGAACGCACTGTTCACAAGCAGTATCTGGCGATCGTCACACCGGCACCTGACCGCGATCGCGATATTGTGGAAAAGCCGATCGGCGTCCATCCGTATCAACGCGAAAAAATGGCGATTCGCGAGCATCACCCAACGAGCAAACCGGCGACCACGCTGTACGAAGTGATCCGCCGGTTCAAAGGACTGGCTTTGGTTCGGGCTTTTCCCAAGACGGGGCGAACCCACCAAATCCGCCTCCATATGGCTCATGTCGGCACCCCAATCCTCGCTGACAAACTCTACGGAGGACGCTCGCGCTTTCTGCTCGGCGAACTCACCGGACGTGCGGGCGACACCGAGGAATTATTGAACCGCCAAGCTCTTCACGCTGA
>JBJTQD010000279.1:0-11761 GCA_046075445.1 Planctomycetota bacterium | reverse complement strand
TGCCGGGTTCGGGTTGGTTTCTAGATGCTACCGGCGGCTAGCGCCTTGCCGCTCAGATACCGGCGGCTAGCGCCTTGCCGCTCAGATACCAGGGCTAGTGCCTTGCCGCTCAGATACCAGGGCTAGCGCATTGCGAAAACTTGGTGTCTACCCGCATGCCACTCGCTTTACAGTACCGCGGCGATTGCCGAGCAAACTCGCTCGAGATTACTCGAGTTCAGTCCCGCGACGTTAATTCGGCCGCTCTCGACAATGTAGACTCCGAATTCCTCTCTCAGCCTCACAGCCTGTTTCGGCGTCAGCCCTGAGAAGCTGAACATGCCGATTTGGCTGGTCATAAACGAGAAGTCTTGCTTCGAGGTTGCCTGCTTCAAGGCACCGGCCAATTGCATTCTCAGGTCGGTGATTCGCTCGCGCATCTCGGCGAGTTCCAATTCCCACTTCGCCCTGAGTTCAGGTGTTCCGAGGACAGTTTCGACGATCGCACTGCCGTGCTTGGAGGGAGTCGAGTAGATCGTGCGAATGATTGACTTGACTTGGCTCAGAACAGGTCCAACAAAGTCGCTGGAGTTGGTGACTACCGAGAGCGAGCCGCAGCGTTCCGCATAGAGACCGAAGTTTTTCGAGAACGAGCCGCAAACGAGCGCTTCACCGCCGGCGGCGACATACTTGCGAATCGGAGCCGCGTCCTCTTCCAAGCCGCGATGAAAGCCCTGATAAGCAAAATCGAAAATCGGAACCAATTGTTTGTCGAGAATCAAATCGAGAATCTTGTCCCACTGCTCAGTCGTGAAATCAAAGCCAGTCGGGTTGTGGCAGACGGTGTGCAGCAACAGGGCTTCGCCGGCTTGAGCTTTCGCGAGTCGATTCAGAATCTCATTGAAGTTGACGCCGATGCCGTTCGGGTTGAGATAGGGGAATTGGTTCAGCTCCAGTTGAGCAGCCGCATAGATCTGCGGATGGTTGGCCCAAGTTGGCGTGCCGAGCCAAATCGACTTCGCTCCGAGGACTCGCTTGAGCAAATCGCCCGCGATCCGCAGGGCTCCCGTGCCGCCGGGTGTGTGAGCCGTGACGACGCGACCTGAGTTCAACGCTTGGCAATCTGCTCCGAAAACCAATTCCGCGACCAATCGGTTGAATCGCGGCGATCCTTCGATCGGCAAGTAATTTTTTGTCTGTTCCTGTTCCAGCAAAAGTTTTTCGGCCGTCTTCACCGAGGCCAGAACGGGAGTCTGTCCAGCGTCGTTTTGGTAAGCCCCCACAGTCAGGTTGATTTTGTCGGGACGCTTGTCTTGGCGAAACAAGTCCATCAAACCAAAGACGGGGTCCGGAGGAGCAGTCGGTGCATGTTCAAACAGACTTGCGGCAGCGGTACGATTCATGGCAGGAGCGGGCTTTAGCGTCGAGGTCACGGAACGGATTTCAAAAGCGGAAGCAAAACTGAAGCGGTTTCAACGGTTGTGTTAATTTAGAACTCAAGCCCTCCGCGAGAAAGGCCCCCCGAAATTTATCAGCCGCTTGCATCCTCGCTATACCCGTCTACGATCCAGTGTCCACAGCGAGTCGTTCTCCGGTTCGACCGTAAATCGGCAGCTCCAAAAGTTGCACTTCTGTGGATAAAGATTTTGGCTTTTTTCCGCGGCGATACTCCGCGGTTGCACGATTGGCCGCGGAACATGAAATGGCTGGGCAAAAAACTGGATTGTGGATGATTGGGGCTCATGGCGGCGTTGCCACAACCGTCGCCATCGGTCTCGCTGCGCTCAAACGCGGGCTAATCAAGCCGTGTGGTATCGTCACAGAAACCCCTAGTTTCCGAGACCTGCCATTCGTACCGTGGGCTGACTGGGTCGTCGGCGGACACGAAATCAGACAGACCACGGCATTGGCTGCGGCACTGGAACTGGCTCGCAGCAGTCGGGCTTTCACTGAACAGCTGGTCGAAAACTGCCGCCCTGACCTTGAGGCACTCGATTCTCACGTCCGCCCCGGCGTGTTGCGGCACGTGGGTGGCACGATCCGAAATTTGATGAGCCCCGGCTTTGGCCGCGAGGTCGGAACAGCCCGCGAACTGGTCACAGCAATTCAGGCAGACTGGGACGAATTCGTCGCCCAAGAAGAGCTGACCCAACTGGTGGTCGTGAACCTCGCCTCGACCGAACCCCCTGTCGACAAGGCGAGCATGCCCAGTGACACGACCAGCCTGCTCGCGAGCCTAGACGATCCCAGCTGTCCGCTTCCTTCCAGCTCGCTCTACGCCATCGCCGCGATTGAGCGCGGGCATCCGTTTGTCAATTTCACGCCGTCGCTCGGCAGCGACCTGCCCGCCATCGACGCGTTGGCTCGGCAACTCGGATCGGCTCACGTTGGACGCGATGGCAAGACCGGCGAAACGTTTCTCAAGAGCGTCTTGGCGCCCGCTTTCGCTGCGAGAAATCTCGAAGTCATGAGTTGGGTCGGGCACAACATCTTTGGCAATCTCGACGGAGTGGTGCTAAACGATCCGGCAAACAAGGCAACCAAAGTCGCGAGCAAAGACAAATTGCTCGGCGAGATACTCGGCTACACTCCGCAGACACTGGTCTCGATCGAATACATCCAAAGCCTCGGCGACTGGAAGACCGCGTGGGACCATATCCACTTTCGTGGGTTCCTTGAAACGCCAATGGTCATGCAATTCACTTGGCAAGGCTGCGACTCAATTCTCGCCGCGCCGCTGGTCCTGGACTTAGCTCGGTTTGCTGAACTCGCTGCACGGCGAGGAGCCGTCGGCACGCTCGAGTTTCTGGCCAGCTTCTTCAAGTCGCCTCAGGGCAGCCCCACGCATCACTTCTTCGAACAATTTGCCCGGCTGCAAGCTTGGGCGGCCGAGCAGCGAGGGTAAAGCTCGAAGAATCTGGCGGTGAGGATGTTTGTCTCCGTCAGCCGGGTCTTCGCGCCAGCCCCCGCGCTGCGCGAGAGATAAGAAAATACAGAGTAGTGGAGCAGTAGCAAACAGTGAAATCGAAAAAATTGCGCTGGGCGCAGGTCTCCCGACCTCGCCCGGGGTGCGGATGCCGCCTGAGGGCTGATTGTACTTTAGCCACCGGTGGGTGCGCGCCGCGGAGGCCTTGCTGGCTAATTGAAACGCAACTTGCGGATGCGACCCACCCTACAACTAACTAAACCAAACCCCATTTCTTTCTTAGCCACCACTCGGTTGTCATTAGCGTGGCGAAGAGCAGCAGGAAGAGCGACCCGTCGACGTTTGTCGATCCCAGTTGCCACCGCTGGGGAACAACCGTTTTCATTTCCGGCGGATTGGTGAGAAGCTGGTCGAGTAAGCTTCCCAATTCCTCTGGCACGAGTGCCTTGCCTCCGAATTCGCTGGTCTGATCAGAAAGTCTCGCGAGGAGCTGCGGGTCAGCCGAGGGATTCGCCTTTTCTCGGTCTTGATCAAACACGACAAATTCGACTTCGCTTTTTCCAATCAGCTCGCCGCCGACCTTCTTTCCTTCAGCTCGCAGTGAATAAATTCCCGGTTTGGCAATCAAGCCGCGGTCCAGCTGTGCCTTGCTGAATTCCGGAGTTTTGGTCAGCGAGATCGGCGTCTCCGTTCCGTCCGGCGAACGAAGCGTCGCGACCAATTCGACGTCCGACATCGCCTTGCCCGAGACGTCACGCGCGCCAGTCGTAAAGACGAGTTGGCTTTGCGGTTGATATCGCCGCTGCGGCAGGTCGATCCAAACGTTGTCGTTGGAGCGGCCATCGCGGAAGGCGAGCCAGAGGATCACCTGCCGCCAGAATCGTTTGTATTCTTCTTCGAACCCGTAGCTCCACCAGCGCCAACTCGAGTCGCCAGCAAATGCGAGCACACGTCCTGCTCCGTAATTGCCCGCGACGAGAACCGGTTGGCCGTTATCCCCCTCGAGCAGAATCTCGGCGCTATCTTTGACGCCGAGGAAGGAGTTCGCGCCGACCAGCGGCGGGAAAGCGTTCCACTTCAGCCGCGAGTCAGCCGACTCATCCAGCCGCGTGAGAAAATGATCCTTTGTCGGCCGGAGCCGCAACGGTCGTTCGATATGCAGGTCTTTGCGGATCTCGCGGTCGAAATCCTGGCGTTCGCCAGGTGCCATCGTGATTGGTAGAACATCGGCCAGCGGCGTTTGTTGATAAAGCCCGGGGCCGAAGCTGTGGTAACCACCTAGCATCAGCAAGCCTTTGCCACTGGCGACTTGCTCTTCGAGCAGCTTCAAGGTTTCCTCGTGCTCATTTGCTTTAAACAGCGCTCGCGAATCGAGGTCGCCAATGATGAAGACATCGACTTTGCGATCGGCAAACAGGTCTTTCAGGTCGGTGCGAGGCCAGCCGTTTCGGCCGCTGCTGTAGATCGGGATGAATTCAAGGTCGATGCCTTGAGCCGCGGTTGGAATCGTCCGCCGCAGGTAACTTTGTTCCCAGCCGAGATTTCCTTCGAGATAGGCGACCCGCAATCCACCGTCGTAAACGGTCAGAAAAGAAGGGAGCTCGTTGTTGCGGAGTGCGACTTCGGAGGGAAGCGGCACCGCGCGAACGGCGAGGCGAAAACGACCGGGTGTGTCGGGGATAAAGCTGAGTTCGATCGGTTGCTCTTGGTACGGCTGAGTCGGTGTGATGAACTCGGTGGCAACGACTTTCGGCTCAGGGTTTTCGCGACTGGAGAGTAACAGCTGGACGGTGATTTGTTGATTGGCGACACCGCGGGCTGCGAGGGTCGCTTTTACGGCCAAGCGATTCTTGACAAAGATCGCGTGTTGGTCGGCGAGGTTGGTGATCGCCACGTCGGCGACTTGGCCGACTTCGGCTGGCAGCCCGAACGGCACGCTGTAGAGGGGAATCTCCTGATCGACCAGCGAGGAGACGGCGTCGTTCAGCTCAGTGCGCGTCTCAAGAGCGTTTTGCACGCCGTCGGTAGCGAGGACCATCCCGATCAGCCGCTGGTCGCGGAACTCGCGAACGGTCTCGAAGATGGCTGAGCCGATATCGGTTTCGCTGCCTCCGGGGACTGCGGGCAATTGCGGGACAGCGCTATCGACTTCCAGTGGTCGGACTTCGCTGTCAAAAGCGAAGAAGCGAACGTCGATCTGCTTTTCTTGAAGTGCTTTGAACCGGGCTTGGTTGTCGGTGAGCATTCGCTTCATCGCTTTCCAGCGTTCGGACTGGTCGGCTTGATGCGGCAGCTCCATTGAGCGGCTGGAGTCGAGCAGGCAGAGGAGGACGGCTGATTCAGGGCGTTCGGTATTGGAGATGCAGCCGGGGCGGAAAATGGTCGCCGCGAGCATCACGATCGCCCCGGCGCGCAGCAGGGAAAGCAGCCCGCGTTGGCGACCCGAGAGCCGGACAAAAGAGGGACCGACCAGGAGCATGGCAGCGAGGGCCAAGACGGCGAGCAGCCCCAGCAGGGGCGACATGATCGGCTGAAAGCTAAGCGAATCCATCAACACCTGCGGGCAATTTTCAGGTCGTTCCTAAGCTGATGGATTCTAGCGAATTGCCTAGGAAAAAGACACCTTTTAAGGTCCCGCGGTGACTGTGGTTGGCCCCATCGCGAATTTCGCTGTGGCGGATTATCCTTGTCTTGCGGTTCACGGAGCCAAATCCAAGTTGGCCCCACCCTCCCCTGCCCTGCCGAGCTTCCCCGTGAACGCTCAAGGCGCAGATGGAAAAGATAGGCTAACAAGCACAGGGAAATCGTAGGTTTCCAGTCAATCCTCTGAGAGCGGACTTCGCATGAGCTGGCAGCAACTCCTCGACGAATTTCAGGAACAACAGACGACGGTTCAAGCGGGTGGTGGAAAGAAGGCGACCGCTCGCCAACACGAAAAAGGACGCTTGACCGCGCGGGAGCGAATCAGCCGCCTGCTTGATTCTCCAGACAGTTGGCTCGAAGTCGGACTCTGGGCGGCATACCAGATGTATGAGGACTGGGGCGGAGCTCCCTCGGCCAGCGTCGTCTGCGGGATTGGCAAGGTCAGCGGCCGCGATGTGATGATCATCGCCAACGATGCGACGATCAAAGCGGGCGCGTTCTTCCCGATGACCTGTAAAAAGGTGCTGCGAGCTCAACGGATCGCAATGCACTGCCGATTGCCTCTGCTTTACCTCGTCGACTCCGCGGGAGTATTCCTGCCTTTGCAAGACGAAATCTTCCCCGACGAAGATGACTTCGGTCGAATCTTCCGCAACAACTCGGTGATCTCAGCCATGGGCCTGCCGCAGCTAGCCTCGATCATGGGGAACTGCGTGGCCGGCGGTGGGTATTTGCCAGTGCTCTGCGACAAGCTGATCATGACCGAAGGGTCGGGACTCTATTTGGCTGGTCCAGCTTTGGTGAAGAGTGCGATCGGGCAGGAGGTTTCATCCGAAGATTTGGGTGGAGCCAAGATGCACGCGAGCATCAGCGGCACGATCGATTACCGCGAGCCAGACGACCCCGCTGCGATCGAACGGATCAAGAAGTTGATTGCGATGTTTCCTGAAGACCCGCGAGCTTCGGTATTCCGCCGCGACCCATGGACGGATTCGAGCGTCAATCAGGCCGACCCATATGCAAAATTTCCACTCGACCTACAGGCTCGGTTCGATATTCGAGACTTGATTCGGTACTTGGCCGACGAGGGTTCGTTTCAGGAATACAAAGCCGAATACGGCCAGACTTTGATCTGTGGTCATGCCCGAATCGGGGGCCATCAGGTCGGCGTGATTGCCAACCAGCGGACGTCGGCGATGACGCCGAAGGAGGGAATTCAGTTTGGCGGCGTGATCTATCACGACAGCGCCGACAAGGAAGCCCGCTTCATTATGGACTGCAATCAAACTTGGACGCCGCTAATCTTTTTGCAGGATGTGTTTGGATTCATGGTCGGCAAGCAAAGCGAAGAAGCCGGCATCATTCGCGCTGGGGCCAAGGTTGTGAATGCGATTTCCAATAGCCGTGTACCGAAGATTACCGTGATCACGGGCGGCAGTTACGGGGCCGGCAACTATGCGATGTGCGGTAAAGCGTTCGACCCGCGATTTATCTTTGCCTGGCCAAATGCTCGATACGCCGTGATGGGCAGTAAGCAAGCGGCTTCGACTTTGCTCGACGTCGCCATCGCGGCGATGAAGCGGCAAGGGAAAGAGCCCGACTCTGCGGAACTGGAGCAATTGCGCGAGCGGGTCACGGAAGCGTATGAAACCTCGACCGACATTCGCTATGCGGCTGCGAGACTTTGGGTTGACGGGATCATTAACCCGACCGATACCCGCAAAGTGTTGATCCGCTCGCTCGATGTCGTGACTCGGCATGTGCCGGATGAACCATTCCGCACCGGTGTGTTGCAAGTTTGATTTGCGGTTGAGACACAATCGCGAAAGTCTGCAAGCGATCCACTCTACGACTTGGCTTGCTGCGCACAGAATTCGAGAAGTTCGGCTGCGATATCGACGCCGGTCGCAGCGGAGATGTATTTCCAACCCGGTGCTGAGTTGACCTCGAGCAGGTATGGAGCGCCGTGCTGGTCATAAACCAGGTCCACGCCGGCGATCGGGGCTCCAACTGCTGCGGCTGCCTTGTGGGCGAACTCGAGTTCGCGCTCGTTCGGCGTCCAAGGCGAATTGACCGCGCCGCGAGAGGCATTCGTCCGCCAGTCTTGGGCATTTGAGCGGCGCATTGCCCAGACGCGGTCGCCGATCACAAACAGGCGCAAATCCCACCCAGCGTGCGGAATGAACTCTTGTAGATAGAGAACCCGGCCTGCCTCTAACCAGCGACCGGCAATCGCTTTTAGTTGTTCCGTGTTCATCGCTCGCTCTAAGCCCTTCCCTTCGCTCCCAAAGAGCGGCTTGAGCACGATGTCATTGCCGAGTTGGCCGGTTGCCTCGAGAGTTTGCTCGAGAGTCTGGCAGACAGCCGTTCGCGGAATAGGGAGTCCGGCGGCAGCCAGGCGTTGCAAGGTCAGGTATTTGTCGACGCAGGTTTCGACCGCGCGGGGTGGGTTGAGCACTTTCACGCCCGTCAGTTGCAGGGCCGCCAGTGCGTCCATGCGAAAGACGACTTGCTCCAGAGTTCCGCCGGGGATTCCCAGTAGCAGGAGCAATGGGACATTGTTTAGCCGGGTTTCCGCAGTCGAAATCTGGGGCGGCGTTCCATCGCGGGCCAGTTGCACTTGCAATCGGCGGAGATCGACCCGGGTCAATTTGTGTTTCTCCCCCGCGGCTCGGCGGAGGTCATCCCAGTGCCAGTGTCGATCGTGAGCAGCGACGGCGATTTCCATGGCGATCGGGTTTGACTCTCGCGTTGGGGATTCAGCTGGATGACTGGTCGTGAGTCAGGCCAAAAGATCGGAGCAATAGTTCGCGATGCAGTTTGCCTGAGGTAAAGACACTGCCGTCTCGCAGGTTGTTGATCGTCGCTTGCGCGGGGCTGAACAGCAGTTTGTCGATTCGGTAAAAGTCGCGTTCGTAGCGTTCGAAAATTTCCTGAAACGGCGAGCCGAAATCGGCGGAGGAGTCACTTGTCAGCCGGCCGGCGAGTTTTGCAATCTCGGCGGGGTCAGCGTCGACGAAGAGGTGGGCGCGGGCTCCGTAGAGAATGGCGTCATTGCTCCAGCCAATTCCCACGAGGTCATTGGCGGGGACGGGAGGGAGCGGCGCCCAACCGACCGCGGAACGGACGGCGTGCAAGTCGAAACCAAGTTCATAGAGCTTGTGCAGCGTCGTCTCGACGCTGCGGGCGACAATCTGTATCAGCCCGGCGAGACTCGCCGTGCGGGCCATTGCGACATGGAGATTGCGTGGGTCGACGCGGCACTCAGCGGCAATCGTTTGCAGGAGTTCATCGGAAGGAGCTCGCGAGGTTTCGAGCACGAGGACTGCGACTTCGCTTTCCTCGGCGAGTTTGAGTTGCTCGAGCATCGGTTCGCGGCCGCGAAGCAAGCGGGCTGGGCCGCTTCCCATCGCATAGTATTTTTCACCCGTCACCGGCCAGCCGGCATATTGGGCTGCGATACAGGCGTTGACCGGGTCGTCAGTGCTGACTTGGATGGCGGGGAGGCAATGTTCGCCGAGCGGGAATTGATTGATTTGAACTTCGGCCAGGCCGGCGAGGCAAACTTCGGCCAAGAGTCGACCGCCTTGCAGTGAGCCGGGATGTTTCAGGCCGAAGTCGTAGAGATTCGCGCCGCAAGGAGAAGTCGTCGCGCGGACGTCGAGTAGTTCGAGTTGGTCGCGATACCAGTGGAGAAGATTCAGGCTGCGTTGATTCAGAGATTCTTGGGCCAAAGCTGTAGAGTCCGGAGATGGATTTGTGTGTGAATGGATGCTCGTCATTTTGTCCGAGTGTTTGCTGGGGAGCCAGCCCCAACAAAAAACCCCGCCGGGTTACGACGGGGTTTTTCGCGTATCGAAGGATAGACCGAATTTCTGCTTACCAACCGATGGAAGGCACGCAGATAGTTTTTGGAGCGTAAGGCACCACTGGGTTTGGAGCACAGGAATCTTGCAGGAAGTCCCGAGGTCCGCGAGTGGTGTAGTACGGATAGGCATAAGCCGGAGCGGCGGCGCCTGCACCACCCATGCTTCCATCAGGCATGTGAGCAGTGTGAGGAATCTGACCACCGTAAGGATGGTTGGCTTGCAGGCGAGCTTGTCGGCTGGCGAGCAGCTTCAGTTTGCAAGCGACGCAGAGCATACCGTTGGTGCCGCAGCCGAAACGACCGCAACCTTGGAAAGCACCTGCCACGCCAGCGACTGCGCCGCCAAGGTGCCCGCCTTGACCGATGTGGCCGTTGTAGCTGCCGTCGAAGCCGGAGCCGATGGCGTTGCCGTACATGCCGTTGCCATTGAGGGCTGGGAGATTCATACCGCCGGCCATCATGCCGCCGTTACCGCCGAAGCCACCACCGGCTCCGCCCATCCCGTTGCCACCCATTCCACCACCCATCCCGTTGCCGGCCATTCCATTGCCGCCACCGAACAGGCCGCCGTTGAACAGGCCACCGCGGTTGGCCAAGCCACCGCGTCCGCCGGCACCACCCATGCCGTTACCGCCCATTCCAACTCCACCCATAGCGGCGCCATTGGCACCGCCGTTATTTCCAAAGCCGATGCCGTTGCCGTTCATGCCGCCAACGTTCATTCCACCGCGGACCATACCGGCTCCGAGCAAGCCGTTGCGTCCGCCACCGTTTGCTGCACCGCCGCAATTGGTTCCGTCGCAACCATTGCCGCAGCCACCGTTGCCGCTGGCATCGCAACCGCCGTTGCCGTTACCGCAGCCACCGGTTCCGCGGCCGGCGCTGATGTTCACACGCAA
The DNA here is from genome assembly GCA_046075445.1 of Planctomycetota bacterium. GTDB lineage: Bacteria > Planctomycetota > Planctomycetia > Pirellulales > Pirellulaceae > BJ22. The sequence goes on along the minus strand of JBJTQD010000279.1, from coordinate 1,446 downwards.
GCCGGCTCCGTTGCCACAGCCACCGTTGCCGTTTCCGCAACCGCCGTTGCCGCTGGCGTCACAAGCACCCGAGTCGCAACCGTTTGCACCTGGTCGACCGCCATTGAACAGGCCGCCGAGAAGTCCGCCATTGCCTCCGCCGAGGTTACCATCGCAGCCGTTGCCACAATTTCCGTTGCCACAGTTGCCGCTGGCGTCACAAGCACCCGAGTCGCAACCGTTTGCACCTGGTCGACCGCCATTGAACAGGCCGCCGAGAAGTCCGCCATTGCCTCCGCCGAAATTGCCGCCACCAAGGTTGCTGTCGCAGCCGTTGTTGCAGCCATTTCCGTTTCCGCAATTTCCATTTCCATCACAGCCGCGGCCATCGCAGCCGCCGTTGCCTCGGCCTCCGTTGAAGAGGCCGGGACCAACAAAGCCACCAGGGCCCGCGTCACAGGCACCTGAGTCGCAACCGATACCGCCTCGGCCTGGCATCGACGTGCAGCCGCTGCTGCTGATGGCCAGCAACGCCGACGCGAGAAGCAAAAAAGTGATTCGCATGGTCAAATTCCTTTTCGATACTGGGTCTGATCCGTCATCCTGATTCTTCCCCAGTTGGCCACATACGGACCAAGCGGCTTGCATCGCAGTAGCAAGTCCGATGAGCTCGGTTGAGAGGCACTGCCCGAGCAATTGAGATGTCTGGGTCGGATCAGTCTGTTGAGGCCTCGCCGTTACAGCCATTTGCTTCCGCGGGAATCGTTAGCAGCGGCTGATGGAAAACCGGTCAAGGCAGAGTCCAATGCCGGGAAAGCCCGAGCCTGAAACTCCAGATGGTTCATCGGATGGATAATCGGGATAATTGAGGAAATCAGCAAACAAGGAATTGGCGGTATTCTGCGGCAAATCAAAACTCTCCATACAAGTCGGACAATCGTTAAACCTTGCCAACTTTGACAGCAAAAACGCGGCTGAACGAACAATCAAAATGGATCCTGAACTGGAGAGAATCTGGTTGGGCCGACCAGTTGAGATGGAGGAGGTTGCGGCGGAGAGGCAGTTGGTTATTGCTGCTGAACCGGGTAGCAGCCCGAGGCACCCGAGAGAAGGTTTGTAGCGTCTGTGCCCCAATTCCCAATTGCTCCGGCTTTGGCACGTAGTTTGCCTACATGTTCGCTTGGAAGTGGTTCTTCCTGACGAGCCTGACCCCTGGGTCGGGCCAATCGGGCCGGAACTGAGACGAGGCAGTGCCAAGGTTGGACGTGAAAATGTTCAGCCTTGGCCGAAATCTTACAATCCATACCGCAATACAGGGCCGCGAGCGATCGCGGCCCTGTTGCATTTTGCCTGTATCGAAATTGAACAGATGGATGATTTTGCAGCGGCCTCTAGGGTGTGGAACGAACATCGTAATGTTCCGATTTACCGCTATACTTCAGCAGCGGCTTCTCTCTTCTCTTCTTC
>JBJTQD010000278.1:0-1724 GCA_046075445.1 Planctomycetota bacterium | reverse complement strand
CGCAGCGATCTTGCCCGGGACCAGCCTCGATTGGTTTTTGGGGTTGGCGGGTCGTTTTCAACTTGAGGTAGTACGCAAGCCGCTGAGCATCGCCGATTTGCAGGCGTCCAGCGAAGTACTGAGCCTCAGCACTCCCGGAGTGATCGCTCCGGTGGTGGAAGTCGACGGCCAGCGAATCGGCGACGGCAAAGCAGTGGGTGGTGAAATTTACTGGCGGGTCGTGGTCGAGGTCGGTGACACGACTGGGGTCGACTTGATCAATCAGTCGCGTCGGTTTGCGACCAGCTGACACCGAACAGGCGGCAGGCGTTTTCTGTAGTCTGTCGAGCAAGCGACTCAAGCGAAGTATTTCGGCAATCGGCGAGACACTGCGCCGTGTGACGAACCCAGCCCGGCAGATTCGGCTTCTGTCCTCGATGGGGCATCGGAGCGAGGAACGGGGCATCGGTTTCGACCAGCAGGCGATCGCTTGGAATTTCGCGGGCCGTTAGTCGCAAGTTCTCCGCGTTCTTGTAGGTCAGCATGCCGGCGAAGCTGATATGGAGACCGAGTTCCAGGCAGCGAGCCGCTGTTTGGCTGCTGCCGGAGAACGAGTGCATCACGCCGTGCAGTGGTCCGCCCCGATCGTACTCCTGCTCCAGTGCGGCGAGCATTTCAGGCTCGCAATCACGCAGGTGAATGATGACCGGTTTACCCAACTGGCGCGATAGCTCCCAGTGCTTGGCGAACCAGTGTTGCTGGATCTCCAGCGGGCAATCTTTCCAGTACAGGTCGAGCCCGGTTTCGCCCAGAGCTACGACCTCAGGCAGTTGGGCGAGCGTGCAAATCTCGTCCCAAAGTTGCGGCGTAAGCGCGTGGCAATCATTCGGATGCCAGCCTGCGGTTGCATGAATGTGGGGGAAGCGTCGGGCCATTTCGACGGCGGCTCGAGTCGTCTCCAAATCGGTCGCCACACAATTGAGTTGAGCGACTTCATGCTCTCGGGCATGGTCGAGGACGCTTTCCAACTGGTTGGCCAATTGCGAGTAAACGAGGTGTGCGTGGGTATCGTAGAGTGGGCAGCGAATCATCAGTGCAGTCAGTGATATTTCTGGTTGGATTTCTAACGGCGGCAGAGTCGTTCCCGAATTCGCGGCTTGAGAACTTGCGAAAGTGTCGAGCCTGGGCGGCCGCCGGTCTCGCGGGTGGGCCGAGAATTTCTACGGTTGGTCGGGGAAACGTGTGAAATCTTGAGCTTTAGTGAAAAAGGCACGAAAAAAGCGGTTGTCCCAGAGGAGGCTGGCTTTTGTGTCGGAATCCACGCTTTTCGCTGAACTCCTTTTGTTGACTATTGTCCGCCGGGAGGTAGAGTGATCGTGGGGGTGGAGTACGATGTCAAGCCCCCAAGGCAAGGAAAGTTCAGGGATTAATTGACGCAGGCGGTTCCCGATTTCGGACACCAGCCTTTTTGTCTGTGCGGCTGAACTCTTCGTTGGTGGTCGGAGTACTGGGTCAGTGCCCGACCAGATTGGCTTGATTGCGAAAAGTACTCCGAGTGGGTCGTTTAGAAGTTCACAGGTTCGTTGGGAAGAGATCGATTTGCCCAGTAGCTCGCCAGGAGCCGAGTAGGGTGGCCGAACCCCGTTGGGGGGCTCCCTGAAAACAAAGGAATGCGCAATGTTGGTATTGTCTAGAAAGAAAAACGAAAGCATCGTCATCAACGACGATATCACGATTGTCGTCGT
>JBJTQD010000277.1:0-3545 GCA_046075445.1 Planctomycetota bacterium | reverse complement strand
CCCAAAAAATTTTCTCGAACACCTAGTTGCATTTTGTACACCATCTGCTAAAACACGCTTCAACATCAGCCCAATCCTCTTTTCCACAGGAGCCCCACACCCTAGGTCTTGGGAAGATCGCGCCAACTCAGGGACGAAAGTTTGTCTTTCAACTTTCACTTTCTTCAGGAGTCCCTGACATGAGTACTGTCCGTCTTCTCGTCCGCGCCTCTAACGGCAATTGGTCGGGTATCGTCCCCTCTCGGCTCGCTTCGCGCACGATTGCTGCCTTGAGCGCCGACCCGGCCAGCTTTGAAGAGCTGCAAGCCGCCATTCGCCGCTTTGTCGGCTATCCAGCCGGCTCGGAGCCGCTGGCTGAACTGGTTCCCGGCGACTGGGACACGCCGCACGATCGCGGCATTGTCGTCCTCGACCTGGTGGCTCGGATGATTGCCGCAAACACTGGCTTCGGCCAGCTCTCCCGCAAAGGCGAACTGCTTTGGCTGGAGTGCGAAGAGCCCGGTGAGTGGGACCTGACCGAAGCTCTCCTCCCGTTTGAACTAGCCGAGGATTGGCTGCTCAGCGACCAGCCCGATGCGTGGCGCGAGCTGGCAAACGAGCGGCGGGAGACGCCCAGCCTTAGTCGCTTTGACTTTCGTAGAGTGCTCTACGGCCGGCCGCTGTATGAGTACGTTGCCGTGCGGGTCTGGGACGCTTATCGCGAAGCGCTCGCGGCGGGAGACCTCTCTACAGGACGTCTTTCTGCGGAACAGCTTGATGCCAGTCGGCCGTGGTTCACGCCCGAGGGATACATTGCCGAACCGGATGACGATGATCCACCGCTGGATCGCTTTGATTTCCGCGGCAGTAACGCCGAGTGGGCGATCATCAAGCGGCTGCACATTGACTGGCTGCTGACACCGCGCACGGATCTGCGGGAAGCCACTCCGCGAGAGATGGCTTTAGCTGGTCACAACCAAATTGCTGCCGATCTGGAAGACCAGTCCCGGCGCTGGACGTTACTGGACGCCGAACCTCCCGCGATCTCAAGCGACTCGGAAGCGTATCGCTACAGCAGCTTCGGGACGCATGAGTGGGTGCAGTATTACGATCTGGTCCGCGAACTGCTCTGGAATTCCTGGTTCCGCCTCACCGCTTCCTGTTCAGAGTCCAGCCGCTTCGATCCCGCCGCTGCGGTCCGGCCGATGGCCGACGATCGGGCTGCTTATCGCCAAGCCGAAATCGAGCGGCTAGCGAACCGGGCTGAGGAGTGGCTCGACTCGCCTTGCTTCGGTCCAAGCAGCCGAACACCCCGCGAGATTATTGAGCGGGAACGAGTTCGCCTGCCGGAGATCGAAAAGGACCATCACGCAGCCTTCGACGCGGACTGCCCGGTTTGCGAGATGCTGAGGCAAAGCCCCGGCCCGATCTTCTGGCAACTGGACGGATGCCACTTCGACGACGACTTCGCCTTCGACCTCTACTGTGAGTCCGAAGAGGAGTGGCGAGAGAAACAGATCGATTGGCAACGCTTCATGGACAAGGTGAAGCAAGAAGAATAACTCCGCCAGGGCGAGAACTTTTTGGAGTGCTCTGCCGGTTGGGCGACTGACCAGCCCGACCGGCAAGCGGCACCCATCCGGTAAGACTTCCGACTTTTCCTTTGTCTTGTTCCAAGGAAAACGCTTTGTTCTAATCGAGCGGCTGGAAACGAACTGGCTGCGGTTCACTGCCAATTGGTTAGACACTTTTCGCCGTCAACATGAGCCGAAACCGTGCGCGTGGTTTCTATAAACAGAGTCTCAATCTGCAGCCGTGTTTTTTTGTGCGGCTGGTTTTGCTTGATGGGCGGCCTGCTGGCTAGCCCCATCGCTGCCCAAGTCAGCCCCTCTGCGACGGAGGCGAGCTCTCAAACCGGCGGCAAGTTCCTCAAGGCAGAAAAGCTCGCTCTCTACGACGCGACGAAACTCAACAAGATCGTCAATGAAGAGCTGGAGCAGTTCCTGACAGGAGCCCCCATGCCTTTCGAAAAGTTCAAAGGAAGATTTGCTCAGCCCAAGTTCAATGTCCAGCTCTACAAACTGACGTTTTCCAGTCGAGTGCCTGAGCTAAACAATCGCGAGATTGTGTCGACAGGGTTGGTGGCGATCCCTGAGACGAATGAGAGCGAGCTTCCGCTTCTTTCCTATCAGCATGGAACGGTCTTCGAGAAGAACCAGGTTCCCTCGCAACCTGAGAACTCTTTCGAAACGAAACTGCTGCTGACTCAGTTCGCCAGCCAAGGGTATATCGTGATCGGCGCCGATTACTTCGGGCTGGGCGACTCCGACTTGCCGAATGCTTACTTCCAGCGGGCCGGAACAGAGCAAGCTTGTCTCGATCTTTACTCGGCTGCCTTGGAGTTTCTGCAGCAGCAATCCAAGCTGAAGGTAAAGGCCTTTTTCACGTTTGGCTGGTCGCAGGGTGGCTACAACAACATGATCTTCCTGCGGCGACTGGAGCAGGCCGGGATTCCGGTGACCGCTTCGGCGACCGCCTCGGGGCCGGTCGACTTGTCCTTCTTCATCGTCCGCGGAATCAGTAACCCACGTCCCTTCGATGCGGTTTACACCCCGGCCGCCTTTGGCAACATGCTGTTTGCATTTGAGAAGTATCGCAATCTGCCCGGACTGGCTCGCGAAGCAATTCGTCCCGAGTACTATCAAATGGCTGAAGACTTCTACAACTTCAAGCTCGACTTCTTCGAGTACCTCAAAAAGTCGACCGGTTCGGCCCGCGACTTTCTCAATCCCGAGTTCATCAAGCAGCTTGAACTGGGCACCTCCCCGCTGACGGCCCTGCTGGAAGAAGCAGAAAGCTACCGCTGGCTCAGCCGCACGCCGCTGCGGGCTTACTCGGGGGGCAAAGACGAAGCGGTGCCCGACTACCTCGCCCGCTTCGGCGTCGATTATCAAAACCTCCTCGGAAAGAAGAACGGCGAAGCGTTCAGCGCCGGTGAGGATGCGGACCACCGCAACACCTTCGTCTTCGCTGCAATCGACCTGAAACCGTGGTTCGACTCGTTCCTGAAGTAAGCACTTTTCAAGTGTCCATACTCGCGATTCCAAACCGGGCCCTGAGGCAAAGACCCGACTGAGAGAGAGTAGAACAACGGCTCTCTGCAGCTTTCGGCTCTTCCGTCCTCGTTTCTTCTTTTTTTTCTTCTCTTCGTTTAGCCCGTAGCCGAAGCCCACAGTCGCCAGGCTTTGGCGCAGGCGAGGTGGCGTGCAACTCCGTCTAGGGCGATAAAAAGATCCCGCACGCACGCCACCAACCGTGGGCTAGCGCGAAGTCGCGGCTGAGAAAGAGCAGAACGAGCATCCGGCGTTTACCAAAGTTAGGTGACCAACCTCATTCCCGCATCCCACTTCGTTACGGCTCTTCTGGCCAACGGCCTTTCAGCCTCCAGCCCGGGGTAGAGCGGCCGTCTACCGCAGAGCGGGCCGGCCGCGGCACCCCGGGTAAGACAACATAAAAACAATAAGGTCGAACCGAACGTCGCCCCTTTGGGGCACGGGCGGTTCGAC
>JBJTQD010000276.1:0-4598 GCA_046075445.1 Planctomycetota bacterium | reverse complement strand
CCGAGTCAAAGCCCACGCCCCAGCTTCATCGCGTACCAGCTTTACCGGGATTGGCTTTTGGGGAGCCGCAGAAGCCGAGGCGGCCGCTCCCTGTGCCCCAGTCTTTCCAGCATTGTCGGTTGGCTTGGAGCAAGCGACTACCGTTGCCAACAAAGCAAAAACACACAGGCTTCCAGGACACGAGAACAGACCGCGACGATTCATAGCGATGACACTCCGCAAGTGTGGAGTTTGATTGGCTGAAAGATATCGTTGAAATTGATAGTTGGTTGACGAGAAAAATAGCAATCAGAGATCTGCAGGGTCAACCTACTGCAGCCATGACCCGTTTAGATAGAACGAGGAAACGAAACTTCGATCTTGCGAATGGCTCCGGTGCGGTTAAACAACTCGCGCGATTCGTCCGCGGATAGTTGACTTCCAGACCGAACTACTCGTTTGCCATCCTGATACTCGATCGCGATCTCCGAGGCCAATTCCGAAGTCTGGTAGACGATGGGCGTCTGGCACAATGAAAAGGCTAGGGACCCCGATTCGACGACTGAATCTGTTCTCTCACCCGAAAGTCCCACAAACGCTAACTTGCTGGGAGTGCGCAGAGCCTCGTCCGCCCTCAGCAAAGCCGGGTCAAACGTCACGGTTCCGTTCTCGACAATAACCCCAAGCTCACACAATCGCGTTACCAAATCTTCCTTAACTTGGCCGGTCATTCCAGGCTGCTGCGCTCCGGCATGGGCCGGTGTGTGCGAGTAAGGATCGGTTGGAAAAGCCCCATACGATTCCGGACTCTTGTTCAACCACATGCCTTCGTAGACCTCTCGGAATTGTTCCAGCAGTTTCGGGTAAGCCGGATCCGAATGTCGCTGAGCCACCTGACAAGTTCGCGCCACGGCAGTCGCTAACTTGGAGACCATGTGCCAGTAGATGCTGCCGAGCCCCTCGTAGGCGAAGAAACTGCTCGATCGGCCCGTGAAGCGACGGTGATGGAATGTCTCTTCCCAGAGATTCTCCAATTGCCGTTTCTCGCCGTTGCTCAAGCAATGCGCGAGTCCAGAGTCAACGTTAGTTTGATTCTCTCTGGAAACCACCTCAGGCGCGTCCTGCCAACTCTCCATCGCTTGCTGCAGATCCTTCAGATTGCGGAACTGACCGGCAAAACGATAACTGTTGTCTGCATCGCGACGAATCAATGCCTTGGCATGATTTCCGCTCACTCGCTGAACGAGCGACGCCGCTTCGCCCAGATCGGATGGCAGCCGATTCTTTTCGAGGAACCGGGCCAGCCCGCGATTCGGATAGAGCAGATAGCTCTGCTGATCCGCCCGCCAGAGTTGGCTTTGTCGCAAGCGAGTCAGCAGTTCAGCCGCCTCGCTCGACGACAACAAGCCGGATTCCATAATCGCAACTTGTCCCTCAAGCATCTCGTCCAGGTGCTCGATCTCAATCGCACCATCCACAAGATTCAGCAAGTTGAATGAATGATATAGCCCATCCGCTCGGCGACTAAGCTCCAATGTCTTCGTCAACAGGTCGATGCCCGAGTCGAGTAGGCCGCTGATTGTCGCGTGTGTAACTGCTTCGTACTTCCCTGACAAACCCTTGTAGACGGCCGCTCGGTATGCTTCCGCAGCCGACTGCAGTTTCTCAACCAAGCATTCTCGGGCGCTCGCATCGAGGCAACTCGAGGCAACAAGCTTTCGGTCGCTCAAGAGCTCGGCCAGAGTCTTCAGGAACCCCGCAAATTCTTGCGATAAGCTCAGCGAGCCCGTTTGCTTTTCGCTGAGCAGCGACCTGATGAATTCGAGGTAACGACGGAGGTAACACACCGTCACAATCGAAGCACCAAATCCGGCCAATGCATTCTGTGCATCATTCCATTCGGGACGCTGAGTATTCAGCCAAATCCCCGCCCCGGGAACCAAGTTGGCAAGTTTCACCACCCCGGTAAGGAGCAACTTCTCCAGCAGCGACGCATGTTGGATTTCCCCCGCGGCATTCCGAGACAATTGCCCGTCCGTCCCTATCCGATGAACTTCTTGCTCAAGTCGTTCTTCGACGCTGCGGTCATAGGAAATGGTTTCTCGCGGATTCGCTCGTGTTTCAGCGTAGCCGGCAATTCGGTAAGGGACTTCAGCGTGGACACACGATTGCGAATCCAGCATTCCAGAGAGTTGTTCCGGCCAGAAAGCTCTGGTCTGCTCGAGCAACTTCAACAGATAGACAATCTGGTGATCGCCCCAGTAACCAATGTTGGCCCAAGGGTCTTCAGGATCAGGACGCTCCCAATCGAAACCTGATTGATTAACCCGGTACGGGTTGTAACCATCGGCCGTCGTCGCGTTAACGAAACGCAGCACCATCCCGGGCAGGAATTGCGGGTACGCGAGCCCCAAAGCTTCCCAGTTTTGAAAAATGTCCCGCCAGTTACCTTCGAAGCCTAAACGACGCTCACCACGTTCGTCGCGGTCAGCAATTCGAAATTGATTCCAAGGCCGAGTCGGATCGCCATGTCGACGACCAAAGGTAAGCGGCAAAAACTCGCCAGCCAAACGGATCAGGTCCTGGTCGCCGGTCGACTTTGCGAACGCTTGCAACTCGGCGTAGCTAAGCGTATCCGGCAACGCTTCGATTTGCTTCGCCCAAAGGCTGGCCACTTCTCGATTGCGGATTGTAAGATTCGCAATGAAGTCAACTTTCGATAATTGATATCCGGAAGCGGGCAAGCCGCCACGCATCGCATTAAACAGCGAGTTAGCCAGATGGCGGGTCGTCCGTCGCTGGTCGGCTCCGAGTTGCAGGCCATCAAGTCCCGCAGCAAAAGCGAGTAATGCCTCATCGTTCGCCGTCAATTCCGAGTCAATTGCCGAATCCAAGTCTTCCGACTGTTCCAGCATATTCTTCAGCGCGACGACACTGCTCTGTTCGCGAGCAACGTCAGCAACCATCCGCCACGAGCAGAGATCACGACCAGCAATCTCGACAGTCTGAACCGCGAAGTAGGAATGTCGCTGGCCCCGCACATCGACCTCGGGCTCAACCACTCCAACGCGACGGAATTGGTTTAGCTGCCGGCTGCTGAGCAAAATCAGCGCATCGTCCAGCCCAGTTTGCCAAGCAACGGTAGCCAGCAGCCCCTCGCTCGGCTCGGCTCGATCGGTTGGGATCGAACTCAAGTAAAAAACACCCAGCCCCGACTTTGGCAGCAGTTCTGACTTTTTGTAAGCATCAGCCAGGTTGCTGAACCTCAGCTGAAAATTCTGATCGATTCCCGGAGGCAGCAAGTTCTCCAGACCATCGAGAATCGTCAGCTTCCGAGCTTCCGACTCCAAATTGACCAAGTCGACCGAACGAACGAACCCGAACTGGCGGCTGCTCGCCCACTGGTAGCGAAACATCAGGCCAAGCGTGAGGTTCGTCTCTTCAAAAAGGAGGCGACTGCCAAAGCGGTTCTTGTAAAGGGAGCGGCGAATCTCGAAACTCTGCCCGCGATTGCTGAACGGTTCCCAGCAAACAGTTCGGCCATCATGCTGCACGCGAACAATCGTCCGCGGCCCAGTCGACTCGACAAGGTCCAGGAGTTTGTCCGCGGAGTAATAAGGAAACAAGGCTTGATTGGCATCCCGTCGACCGCAGGTCAACGCACCACTACTGGCAATGTACATCCAGTGGTCTTCGCTGCTGATCAAGGACATGAAGAACGGAGCGAGACGTTCCGTGTTCGCGATGCGATACCACAGTTCCCCATCGATTGTACGGAATTCACCGGTCACAGATTCAAGACCGGAGCCAAGTCCGCCTTTTCCGGCCAGGGAAGCCTGAGCCGAGAATTGCTGGTCGATACTCATTAGCTGGCTCCTCCACTGGAGGAGTCCGCTGAGCGACGCGACTTCAAATCAGCCTCAATCACCGTCGCCAGTTGCTGCGAGATTTCGTAGAAGACAACACAAGCCGCCGCCGCCACGAGGAACGCAGCAGGGATCAAGCTCATCATGACCCGCAGGCCGTACAGCGTCACATCGGACTGCTGCACGGCTACTCCGTCAACGGGCTGTTGGTAGCCAATCCATCCGAGCACCCAGCCAGTCATGGCGGCCCCCAAAGCGCAGCCCATCTTTTGGGAGAATGTCGCGGCGGAAAATACCAGGCCGGTGGCTCGGCGACGGAACTTCCATTCAGAGTAGTCAGCAACATCTGCGTACATCGCCCAGAGCAGCACCGGGCTGGGGCCGCTGATAAACGCACCGATGATGTGTAAGACAAACATCAACCAAATCTGTGAGGGCGCGACAAAGTAGAGCAGGGCAGTGCAGATCGCGGTGCCAATGTTCATGTAAATCATCAGCAACTTCTTGCCGAACAATGCCGTCATTTGTCGCGTCAGGAGCATGCCCGCGATCGCTGCCAAACTTCCAGCAACGAGGAAAGCGGAAGTCCAGCGATCATCACCGACGAAATATTTGAAGTAGTAAAGCGTCGCGCCGCCGCGGAGAAACGCGGCAATCAGCTGGAACAGCCCAAAGAAGAAAAGCACCAACCACGGCCGATTACCCAGCAAATCGTTAAAGTCATTTTCGAGCGAGGAAATCCCTGCCGCTGCA